>JAHIOK010000196.1 GCA_018895315.1 Actinomycetota bacterium
CGGGGGTCCTTGGCCAGCACAGCCAGCAACTCGAGATCGACGTGATCGAGATTTCCCATAGTGCGAAACATTAGCAGGACTCAACGCGCCCGATTTGGCAACATGCTCAACCCGGTCGGGGATGCTTGAGCTAGGTGCAACATCGACGTACAGTCGGGCACGTCGGCGACGAGGCCGGCGACCGAACGCGAGAAGCCTCACGAGGGCGGATCGTGAGAGCGGAGTGATGACGATGGTGCACACCCTGAACCCCGGAGTCAGCCTGAGGACCGACGTCGATGACGTCGCGAGACTCCTCACGGCCGAGGGCGAGCGCATCCCCGATCCCGACCTCGATCCGTGGGTCGAAGACATCGGGCCGAGCATCCTCCGGTCGCTCTATCGCGACATGGTCCTCGTGCGTCGCATCGATACCGAGGGCGTTGCGTTGCAGAGGCAGGGCCAGCTGGGGCTCTGGGCGCCGTGTCTCGGCCAGGAAGCCGTGCAGGTCGGAACCGCCCGCGCGCTGCGCAGAGACGACTTCGCCTTTCCGAGCTACCGCGAGAGCGGAGTCACCTTCGTACGCGGTGCGAAGCCCGCCGATCTCGTGCTCACCTGGCGGGGCGAGGAGCATTCCACCTTCGATCCCTCCGAGATCAACACCGCCGTCCCGCAGATCATCATCGGAGCGCAGACCCTGCATGCGGTCGGCTACGCGATGGGCATCCAGCGCGACGGCGCCGACCAGGTCGCGGCGACCTATTTCGGCGACGGGGCATCGAGCCAGGGGGATGTGAACGAAGCGATGATCTTCGCCTCGTCGTTCGGCGCGCCGGTGGTGTTCGTCTGCTCGAACAACCAGTACGCGATCTCCGAACCGGTCACGGTGCAGGCGAAGTTCCCGATCGCAGGACGGGCGCCCGGCTTCGGCATCCCGAGCATGCGCGTCGACGGCAATGACGTGCTGGCGAGCCTCGCCGCAATGCGCTGGGCGCTCGAGCATGCTCGCCGAGGGGATGGTCCGGCCTTCATCGAAGCGGTGACGTACCGGATGGGACCCCACACGACCTCGGATGATCCGACCCGCTACCGCGATGCCGACGAGGTCGCGCTCTGGCGCGAACGCGATCCGATCGCCCGGGTCGAGGCGTACCTGCGGGGCCGTGGCGAGTTCGACGACGAGTTCGCCCAGCAGGTCGCCGCCGACGCGGACGCGCTGGGCGCGGACGTGCGCAGCGCCTGCCTCACCGCGACGTCACGCGAGCCGATCGGTGTGTTCGACGGTGTCTACGCCGGACCGCATTCCGGGCTCGACGAGCAGCGCGCGCAGTTCGCCGCCTACCTCGAGGGTTTCGCGGGGGAGGTCGGGCGATGACGGTCATGACGATGGCGAAGGCCCTGAACGACGGGCTTCGCACCGCGATGCGGGACGATGACCGGGTGCTGCTCATGGGGGAGGACATCGGCAGGCTCGGCGGAGTATTCCGCATCACCGACGGCCTGCTCGACGAGTTCGGTGCCGCGCGCGTGATCGACACCCCGCTCGCCGAATCCGGCATCATGGGCACCGCTGTCGGCCTCGCCTATCGAGGGTATCGACCCGTGGTCGAGATCCAGTTCGACGGGTTCGTCTACCCCGCCTTCGACCAGATCGTCTGCCAGGTGGCGAAGCTGCACTACCGCAGCCGCGGAAACGTGCGGATGCCCCTCACTATCCGCATTCCCTGGGCCGGCGGCATCGGTGCGGCGGAGCACCACTCCGAGTCGCCCGAGGCGTACTTCGTACACACGTCGGGGCTGCGGGTGGTGGCCGTATCCAACCCGCAGGACGCTTCGCTGTGCCTGCGCCAGGCCATCGCCTGCGACGACCCTGTGGTCTTCTTCGAGCCGAAGCGGCTCTATCACGCGAAGGGCGAGGTCGACCCGACCATCGATCTCGCCGATGCGCCGCCCATGGGCCTCGCTCGCGTCGCGCGCGAGGGCACCGACGTGACGATCCTCACCTACGGAGCGCAGGTGGTCACGGCGCTGGATGCCGCAACCGCCGCCGAAGACGAGGGCATCTCTCTCGAGGTCATCGACCTGCGCTCGCTTTCACCCGTCGACTACCGCACGGTGACAGCCTCCGTCCGCAAGACCGGGCGCGTGGTCGTCACGCACGAGGCGGCCCGGGAGGCCGGTGTGGGCGCCGAACTCATCGCCAGCGTGACCGAGCGCTGCTTCAACTATCTGGAGGCCGCCCCGGTGCGGGTGACCGGTCACGACATCCCGTATCCGCCGGCGAAGCTCGAGCGCTATCACCTCCCCGATCTCGATCGGATCATGGATGCCGTGGATCGCGTGCTCGATCGACCGAACAGCCTCTCGGGGGTGAGCGCGTGAGCGAGGACTTCCGGCTGCCGGATCTGGGCGAAGGACTTCCGGATGCCGAGCTCGTACAGTGGCTCGTCCACGAGGGCGATGTCATCACTCTCAATCAGACGATCGCCGAAGTCGAGACCGCCAAGGCCGTCGTCGAGCTTCCGTCGCCGTACGCCGGAGTGGTGAGATCTCTGCACGCCGCCGAAGGCGATGTCGTGGCGGTGGGATCGTTGCTCATCTCGATCGACACTGCCGGTAGTGCCCCCGGTGGCATCGTGGCCAGCCCGGCCGCGAGCGCCGAGACGGCCGAGCCGGCGGAAGAGCGCGTGGTTCCGAACCTCGTGGGCTACGGCGCCGCCGTGCGGAGCAGCGCCCGACCCCAGCGCAGGGCCCGCGTCGCGCACGGGGCAGCTCCCTCCGGCACCACCGTGATCGATCGGCCACCGCACGACGTGCTGTCGCTGCACGAAGAGATCGACGCGTCGTTCGAGCGTCCCCGTTCCACGCCCCCGGTCCGCAAACTCGCGAAGGACCTCGGCATCGATCTGGCGCTGGTCGAGGCGAGCGGAGCGGCGGGGATCATCACCCGCACCGACCTGCAGGCCTACGCGGAGCGCGTCGGCGCGGCACGGGCAGAACGCACAGATGTGGCGGCGGCATCGTCGAAGACGGAAGCTCGCACCACCCGCATCCCCATCAGAGGCGTGCGCAAGCACACCGCCGAGGCCATGGTGCAGAGCGCCTTCACGGCACCGCACGTCACCGTATTCCTGACGGTCGATGTCACGGCCACGACCGAGTTGGTGGCATCACTAAAGGCAGACCGGGCCCTCGGCGAACACCGCATCGGTGTTCTCGCGGTCGTGGCGAAAGCCGCATGCCTCGCGCTCGGACGCACTCCGAGCCTCAATGCGCGGTGGGACGAAGCGGCCGCGGAGATCGTCGAGCACCACTACGTGAACCTCGGGATCGCGGCCGCCACGGAACGCGGACTCGTGGTGCCGCACATCCGCGACGCCGATGCCATGAGCCTGATCGAACTAGCCGATGCCATCGGTGAGCTCGCCGCCACGGCGCGGGCGGGCCGCACGAGTCCGGCGGACATGCGCGGAGGCACTTTCTCGATCTCGAACGTCGGAGTCTTCGGAGTGGATGCCGGCACGCCCATCATCAATCCCGGTGAGGCCGGCATTCTCGCGCTCGGTGCGGTGTGCCGCCGACCCTGGGAATACCGCGGCGAGATCGCCCTGCGTGACGTGCTGACCCTCAGTCTGTCCTTTGACCATCGACTCGTCGACGGTCAACAGGGTGCCCGCTTCCTGTCGGACGTGGGCGACATTCTGCGCGAGCCCGGTCGAGCGATGCTGCTGCGCTGAGGGTGTTCAGTGCGGTGGGCTCAGGCGGTGAGGGCGGCGAGCGACATGGATTGCAGGATGGCGCGGACCGTGTGGTCGTTCGTGTCACGGACGCTGTAGGGCGTCGAGTTCATGAGCCCGAAG
The DNA here is from genome assembly GCA_018895315.1 of Actinomycetota bacterium. Taxonomy (GTDB): domain Bacteria; phylum Actinomycetota; class Actinomycetes; order Actinomycetales; family Microbacteriaceae; genus Microbacterium. Next base: position 3,840 of record JAHIOK010000196.1, read on the forward strand.
CAGGCGTGTGCTCGCACGCGGAGGTCGGCACCCGAGCGGTCGGGATGCAACTCCTTCAGCACCGCGACCCAGACATCGACGTATTCGTGCTGCAGGCGTCGCACCAGGTGGCGTTCGGAATCGCCGAGGCTGGCCAGATCCCGGTCGTGCACTCGAATGACGTCGGCGTCGGCGAGGGCGAAATCGGCGTGGAAGCGCACCAGTGCGGCGAGCTGCGACGGCGGGTCGGCTTCTGCCGCGACGACTGCGCGCCCTCCCTCGAGCAGGCGCCGACTGACGCCGACGAGGATGGCGCCAAGGAGCGCCTGCTTGTTGGCGAAATGTCGATAGACGGCGGGGCCGCCCACGCCGACGGCCGCGCCGAGGTCTTCCAGGCTGACCCCGCTGAAACCACGTTCGGCGAACAGTCGAGCTGCTTCGCGGAGCAGCGACGCATGCCGGTCGGCTTTCGCCCGATCGCGATCGGTGGAGCCGCTTGTCATTTCAGTTAATCCTCGCTAACCTGGAGTTCCAGTTAGTGCACACTAACCAACCCGCTCGCACCCAGACAACGGATGTGATGCGATTGTGACGTCGATGGAGATGGCATGCGCACCGAGATGACCTCGCGCCTCCTCGGCGGTCCACCGAGCCCTGCCCACGAGGCATGAATCGAGGAGTCCCATGGACCAGTACGCTCTGACCGACGAGGAGCAGGCGCTCGCCGGCCTCGTGCGCGAATTCGCTACCGAGGTGGTCGCCCCGCGGTCGTACGAAGCGGACCGCACGCACACCCTGCCGCTCGACCTGGTCGCGCAGATGGGCGACCTCGGACTGTTCGGACTGCCGTTCCCCGAGGATGTCGGGGGTCAGGGAGGCGACTACTTCGCGCTGTGTCTCGCCATCGAGGCACTGGGCCGCGTCGACCAGTCACTCGCGATC
>JAHIOK010000197.1 GCA_018895315.1 Actinomycetota bacterium
AAGGCCGAGCGGCGATGGGGACGCTCGCGCGGGGCGGTCACCGCCGTGGGCGATTCGCGCCCCCTCACGACCTACTGGCTGATCGGCATCACCGCGGTCGTCTTCCTCACGCAGCTGATTCCGGGTTCGCCCGTTTCGGAGTGGTTCCGGTTTGCGGGCGCCTACCTGATTCCCGCCTACGGGTCGTTCGAACCTTGGCGCGTCTTCACCGTGCTGCTGGTGCACGACGGATTCATCCACATCGCCTTCAACATGCTGGCGCTCTGGATGATCGGTCGCAGCCTCGAGCCCCTCATCGGCCACTGGCGCTTCCTGACGCTCTACCTGGTGAGTGGTCTCGGCGGATCAGTGGCGTTCGCCCTCTTCGCGAACCCGCTGCAAGCGGCCGTCGGGGCATCCGGTGCGATCTTCGGTCTGTTCGGCGCCCTGCTGATCATCGGGCGACATCTCGGCGCCAACGTCGGCGGCATCGCCATCGTGATCGGCATCAACCTGGTGATCGGATTCCTGCCCGGCTTCCAAGTCGCATGGCAGGCGCACGTCGGTGGACTTGTCGCCGGGGCGATCCTGGGCCTGATCTACGCGCGCACTCGCGCGCGGCGACAGCGCAGACTGCAGATATCGCTGACCGCAATCCTCGTGGTCGTGCTCATCGCGCTGCTCGCGATTCCGGCGTTCATCTACGCCTGAGGAATTGCGACAAGAGTCGCAGACGAGTTATCCACAGGTTCATCCACACCTGGGGATGAATTACACCGGTGTAACTCCCGACGCGGAAGTGCTTCGCAAGGGAGCTCGGTCAGCGCCAGCGGGTCGTCATCAGGAAGCCGGCGAAGGCGATGCCGAAACCGATGGCGAGGTTCCATGCGCCGATGCCGGGGATAGGGAATGCCATGCTGCTCAGGTAGAACACCAAAACCCAGACGAGGCCGAGCAGCATGAGCCCGACCATGATGGGCTTGAACCACACCGGGTTGGGTGCAGCCTCACCTTCGCTGCGAGGGGCGAGTTGATCGTCGCCGTTGCCTGACCGTGCCATGACGCCAAGTGTAACTGCCAGCGGCGCCCCAGCATGCTCTGCCAGACTCGCAGTGTGGGTGGGGATGTGAACTCTTCGACGCGCGCGGACAGTCGCGGGCGTCGGTCAGGACGCCGGACGACGTCGTTCTTCGGCGTACTCGGAGAAGTGCTCATCACGGTTGGAGCCGTGACCCTGCTCTACGTGGCCTGGCAGATGTGGATCGGCGACATGATCTCGGGTGCGCAGAACAACGCGGTGGCTGCTGCACTGTCGCAGGAATGGGAGCAGAAGGCATCGACGCCGGCTCCGACGGTGTCGGCCACACCGACCAGCACCCCCACTCCGTCGGCCGTCGCGCCCATCGTGCTGCCCCAACCTGCCGATACCGAGGTCTTCGGCATCATGCGCATTCCCCGCTTCGGGTCCGACTACGCCGTGAAGATGGCAGGCGGGGTCACCCGATCGGGAACCCTCGACACGATCGGGATCGGGCACTACCCCGACACCGCGATGCCGGGCGCGACGGGCAACGTCGCCTTCGCGGCGCACCGGACGACCTTCGGTGCTCCGTTCAGCCGGATTGCCGACCTGCACATCGGTGATGCCATCGTCATCGAGACGCAGGATGGCTGGTACACCTATCGATTCCGTACGCTCGAATATGTCAAGCCCACCGCCGTCGACGTGCTGCTGCCGGTTCCGCAGGGGTCGGGGCTCGAAGCGAACGGAAAGTACCTCACCATGACCAGCTGCAGCCCCAAGTTCTCCATGACCGAGCGCATCGTGGGCTACAGCGCGTTCGAGTCCTTCACTCCTCGAGCCGCCGGTCCGCCGGCTGCACTCACTCAGGGAGTGGCTTCCTGATGTATGCCGGGCTCTGGAGCATCCTCCCCGGACCCTGGTGGGTGTGGACCCTCATTCTTCTGGTCGCACTGGTCGCAGCACTCTACGGCCTGTTCTTCTACGTGTTTCCGTGGGTGAGTCAGATCGTCAATCCGCAGGATGTCACGGTCCAGTGACCGGTGAGATTCTCGTCGTGGACAACCACGACAGTTTCGTCCACACCCTGATCGACTACCTGCGGGAGCTCGGCTCGTCGGTGTCGATCATCGAGGCGGACGAGATCCCCGATGGGGGCGCGGGCGACCTGATCTCCGCGTACGACGGTGTGCTGGTCTCTCCCGGTCCGGGTACTCCCCAGCGCGCTGGGGCTTCGATCGCGGTGGTGCGCTCTGCCGCGGGCCGCGGCATCCCGCTGCTCGGCGTCTGCCTCGGACATCAGGCCATCGCCGAGGCGTTCGGCGCCACGGTCGCCCATGCTCCCGAGCTCATGCACGGCATGACCTCGGAGGTCAC
>JAHIOK010000198.1 GCA_018895315.1 Actinomycetota bacterium
CTCGAGTCAGGCGTCGGCGATGGGCCAGGTTCCCGCGTCCGAGTGGAACAAGCTCGCCGTCCAGGTGATCGTTTTCAGCACAGTGTTGACTCAGCTGCTCGCGGTCATCCTGGGCGCCATCAATGTCACCGGTGAGTACTCGACCGGGATGATTCGCTCGACTCTGACGGCCGCACCCGGTCGCCTGGGAGCCCTTCTCGCGAAAGCACTCGTGGTAGGCCTGACCATGTTCGTCACGAGCATCGTCACCTTCGCCGCCGCGGCGCTGATCACCGCACCGATCATGGGGGACCATTCCCTCGACTTCGGCGACGCGGAGACATCGGTGATGCCACTGCTCGGCGCGGCCCTGTACCTCGCGCTGATGTCGATCATGGGCGTCGGACTGGGCTTCGCGATCCGCAATGGCCCCGGCGCCCTCTCCGTCGGCATCGGGCTCGTGTTCGTGGCACCGATCATCGTCAACTTCTTCCCGCGCAACGACACGTTCGGGTGGATTCAGGACATCTCGAGCTACTTCCCCTCGAATGCGGGGCAATCCCTGTTCCTCGGGGGCGGGATGTCGGGCAATGCACTCGATACCGTGCCGGCGCTGATCACCATCGTTCTCTGGGCCGTCGTCGCCCTCCTCGCCGGTGCCGCGGTGCTGAAATCACGTGACGCCTAGCATTCAGCCGTGACCTCCGACCGCACGCTCGTCCTCGACCGAGAAGTCACCTCGGTCGAGGACGAGTTGCGTCTTCCCCGACCCCCCGGAGTGATCCGTCGCTTCTGGGCACGGCATCCGCTCGGCACCGACATCCTGATCGCGGTGCTCGCGTTCCTGCTGGCGGTACCCGGCGTCACCGTCAGGACCGAGCAGGCGACGAGCAGCAGCGGAGTGACGATCGCCCTGACGGTCCTGCTCGCGATCGGCGGATGCGTCGCGCTTGTCTGGCGACGTCGGTGGCCCATCCTCGTGTTCGCGGCGACGCTCCTGCAGATGATGTTCTTCGACGTCGCGATGGTGGCGGTGATCACGGGCCCGGCCGCGATGATCGGCATCTACTCGCTCGCGGTGTATCGGAGTGTCCGTGCGTCGTGGATCGTCTACGGCGTCGCCTGCACGGCGCTCGCGCTCAACGCCACTCTGCGGAGCATTGCAGACGGGACATCCCTGGGCGTGTACGTCAACGTCGCGCTCAGCGCCGCGGTGGTACTGCTCGTCGGGCTGCTGATCGGCATCAATGTCGGCAATCGGCGCCGCTATCTTGAAGCGCTCATCGACCGCTCCCGGCAACTGCTCGTCGAACGAGACCAGCAGGCGCAGCTCGCGGCCAGCGCCGAGCGCACGCGGATCGCCCGAGAGATGCACGACATCGTGTCGCATTCGCTCACGGTGATCGTTGCCCTCTCCGAAGGAGCGGCCGCCACCGCGGACCCCGCACAGGCCCGCAATGCGAGCCGTGCGGCCGCCGCCACCGCCCGGGATGCCCTCGCCGAGATGCGTGTCATGCTGGGCGTTCTCCGCGACGACCGCGCCGACGACGACGCACCTTTGGCGCCCACCTTCGATGCGTCTCTCACCGATATCGTCGAATCGGCGCGTCGCGCTGGTCACCGTGTGACGCTTACGATGAGCGGCGTCCCCGCAGGCCTCCCCGCCGTGCACCTCGCGATCGTGCGCATTACTCAGGAGTCGCTGACCAACGCCATGCGATACGGACACGACACGAATCACATCCGAGTGCAGCTCCATGTCGGCGACCCTGGCATCGAGCTGACGATCGAGAACGACGGAGCCCGTGCGGACGAGCCGTCGCAGGGCGCCGGTCTGGGGCTGCGCGGGCTGCAGGAACGCGTCGCGCACCTCGGCGGCACGATCGAGGCCGGGATTGTCGCGCCGAACACGTGGCGTGTGCACGCCCGCATCCCTCAGGAGAACCGCCGTGCCTGATAGCCCTCCCCTTCCGATCCGAGTGCTCCTCGTTGACGATCAGCACTTGATCAGGCTCGGATTCCGCATGGTCCTCGATGCCGAGCCCGACATCACGGTCATTGGTGAAGCATCCGATGGGTTCGGCGCCGTGCGTGCCGTAGGCGAACTTGCCCCCGACGTCGTGCTGATGGACGTGCGGATGCCGAGACTCGACGGCATCGCGGCCACCGCGCAGATTGTGCAGGCCCATCCGGATGCCCGGATCATCGTGCTCACCACCTTCGATCTGGACGAGTACGCGTTCGGCGCTCTTCGCGCCGGCGCGAGTGGGTTCCTGCTCAAAGACGCGCATCCGCAGGAGCTGACCGCGGCCATCCGCGCGGTGCACGTCGGTGACGCGACCCTCTCCCCGCGTGTCACCCGCAGGATGCTCGAGCTCTTTGCCGACCGCGTGCCCCGAGCCGAGCAGGAGCCCGTGATCGCCGATACCGCTGTGGCTGAGCTCACCGAACGCGAGACGGAGGTGTTCCGGGCGATTGCCGAAGGGCTCAGCAACGCCGAGATCGCTGCGACCTTGTTTCTCAGTGAATCGACCGTGAAGACTCACGTCGGCCGCGTGCTAACGAAGCTCGGCGCGCGCGACCGCGTGCACCTCGTGATCCTGGCGTATCAGCTCGGGATCGCCACGAATGGCCCCAGGCCCCCGGCGGATGGAAAGGCACGCTCGGTAAGCTGGACGAGATGATATTTCTTGCCGTGAGCACCGCCGATCCCGCCACTACCGACACGAGTTTGTGGGGGATCGTTCTGAGTATCGCGACCGACGTCGGGCTCAAGGCCATCGCGGTGGTGGCGATCGTCGTGGGCGCGCTCCTGCTCTCTTGGCTGCTCAAACTCGTCATCCGACGCGTCGTCGCTCGCATCGTCAACGGCGCCAAAGGCAAGGCCAATGTCGACGACACGCAGGCGCTCGATCGGTCGCCGCTCGCATCGGTGCGTCTCGTGCAACGTACGCGCACCCTCGGATCGATCCTGCAGAACGTCGTCAACATCACGCTCGTGATCATCGCGCTGATTCTGATCGTCAACGTGATCGACTCCACAATCCTCGGCTCGTTCGCACTTCTCACCGCAGCGATCGGCGCCGGACTCGGTTTCGGCGCCCAGAACATCGTGAAGGACGTGCTCAACGGCATCTTCATCGTCGCCGAGGATCAGGTCGGAATCGGCGACGTCGTCGATCTAGGACTCGCGACCGGCGTGGTCGAGTACGTGAGTGTGCGCGTCACGCATGTGCGCGACGTCAATGGCACGCTCTGGTACGTGCGCAACGGTGAGATCACTCGCATCGGCAATATGTCGCTCGGATGGTCGCGCGTGATCATCGATCTCGCCGTCCCTGTCGATGTCGACATCTCCGTCATTGAGAAGAGTCTCCTCGAAACAGCGGGTGGGCTCGCAAAGGATCCGAAGTGGCGCTCGCGCGTGATCGAGATGCCGGAGGTATGGGGCCTGGAGTCGATCTCGGGCGACGCGCTCGTCATCCGGCTCGTCATGAAGACCCGGGCGAATGCGAAGGACGATGTGGCGCGCGAGCTGCGGATGCGGCTCAAGCACGCAATGGATGAGCTCGATGTGAAACTCCCCCAGCTCAACTCGATCACCCTCACCGGCCTCGAGGGTGCCCAGCGCGTGCGCGGCGCCAACCCGCCCAAAACCAAGCCGACGCCGGTGTCGCCCCCTCCCGATCGTCCGGTCTGGAAGCCCAAGCGCGCGCCGAAGACAGCCAAGGCGCACGTCGTGGACGACGATCCGTCGCAGCCGCTCACCCGCGACAACACTGACGGTGAGGCGACCCCGTGACCGACTCCTCGCATGAATCCCCCGTCACGTTCTACGACGAAGTCGGCGGGCATGACACCTTCGTCCGCCTCGTCGACGCGTTCTACCGCGGTGTCGCCGACGACGAGGTTCTCAAGCCGATGTATCCCGAGGAGGACCTCGGACCTGCTCGGGAACGGCTGACGCTCTTCCTCGAGCAGTACTGGGGCGGGCCGGCGACCTACAGCGCCACTCGCGGGCATCCACGGCTCCGGATGCGCCACGCAGCGTTCCACGTCAACCCCGACGCACGCGACCGCTGGCTGGCGCACATGCGCGTCGCCGTAGACGAGATCGGGCTCTCCCCCCTGCACGAAGCCACGCTGTGGGACTACCTGCAGCGCGCCGCACTCGCGATGGTGAACACGTTCGAGGAGACACCGTGACCGCTGCACCGCACCAGACCGACGTGCTCGTCATCGGCTGGGGACTCGCCGGACTCGTCGCGGCAAGCGAGGCCGTGGCGGCCGGCAAACGGGTGATCGTCGTCGATCAGGAGCCCCGCACCAACCTCGGCGGCCAAGCCTGGTGGTCGTTCGGCGGGCTGTTCTTCATCGATTCGCCCGAGCAGCGGCGCATGGGGATCAAGGATTCGCCGGAGCTCGCGCAGCAGGACTGGTTCGGCACAGCAGGATTCGACCGTGACGAGGATGCCTGGCCCCGGCGCTGGGCCGAGGCCTACCTGCATTTCGCCCATCACGAGAAGCGTTCCTGGCTGCGGGAAAAGGGGGTCGGGTTCTTCCCCGTCGTCGGATGGGCAGAACGTGGCGGTTACACCGCACTCGGTCCGGGAAACTCAGTTCCGCGCTTCCACATCACGTGGGGCACCGGTCCCGGCATCGTCGCGCCGTTCCAGGCCGCACTCGAAGCCGCCGAGCTGGACGGGCGGCTGACGGTGCTCCCGCGACATCGGGTGACCACCCTCGTCACGACGGACGGATCCGTAACCGGAGCCTCCGGCGAGATCCTCGCCCCCTCCGGCGCCGTGCGCGGCGCAACCTCGTCTCGCGAGGTCGTAGGGGGCTTCGAGATCACTGCCGGGGCGACCATCGTCTCCTCCGGGGGCATCGGCGGTAACCACGACCTGGTGCGTGCCCAGTGGCCGGCGCGACTGGGCACGCCGCCCGCGTCCATGCTGAGCGGCGTCCCCGCCTATGTCGATGGATCGATGCTCGACGTGACCGCGGTTGCCGGCGCACGATTGATCAACGGTGACCGCATGTGGCACTACGTCGAGGGCATTCAGAACTGGGATCCGGTCTGGCCGCAGCACGGCATCCGGATACTGCCGGGGCCGTCGTCGATCTGGCTCGATGCCACGGGTGCGCGGCTTCCGGTGCCGCTGTTCCCCGGCTTCGACACGCTGGGCACTCTCGCTCACCTGCGCACTACCGGCCACGACCACTCGTGGTTCGTGTTGTCGCGGCGGATCATCGAGAAGGAGTTCACGCTGTCGGGCAGCGAGCAGAACCCCGACCTCACCGGGCGCGATGTGCCACTGCTGCTGAAGTCCCGCCTCGGGAAGGGCGCGGCGTCTCCGGTGCAGGCATTCATGGACGATGGCGCTGACTTCGTGGTTCGCGACACGCTCGACGAACTCATCGCCGGGATGCAGGAGCTTCCCGGAGGCGACGCGCTCGATGCCGACCGGGTGCGGCGCGAAGTCCAGGCGCGCGACCGTGAGATCGACAACGACTTCACGAAAGATGCCCAGATCGCGATGCTGCGGTCGGCGCGAGCCTACCGCGGCGACCGACTCATTCGCACCGCCGCACCCCACCGCATCCTGGACTCGGAGGCGGGCCCGCTGATTGCGGTGAAGCTGCACGTCGTGACCCGCAAGTCACTGGGCGGCATCGAGACAGATCTCGGTGCCCGCGCCCTTGCCCCCGGCGGCGCGGCGATCCCGGGCCTGTACGCCGCCGGCGAGGCGAGCGGCTTCGGCGGAGGCGGCGTACACGGATATCGGTCGCTCGAGGGCACATTCCTCGGCGGATGCCTGTTCTCCGGACGCACGGCGGGGCGGGCCGCGGCCTCGGCGCTCTGACAGCGCTACGGCCGCGTCAGGCCGCCGACGGACCTGTACGGCGAACCGCGGTGAGTCCCGAGGCCACGGGCCTACGAACGAGCACATGACCACGGCTCAGACTCACTCGGGTCCATGACCCCGCGGTGAGGATCCGTGCCTCTTCGTCGCCGACGATGAAGCCCAGGGCGAATGCTGCAAAGGCAGTGCCGAGTGGAAGTCCCGCGAGGGCGTCATCGTGGGGGCCCCAAATGCGCGCGCGGATGGCGCGGACCGCATCTTCTCCCGCATCCTTGGGCACTCCGTCGGCGACGGCGGCGATGCCGAACTGTGCCCGTGTGGCGAGGACCGAGGTCGAAATACTCCCTGCTGCTACCCACCCCGACCGCGGCGGCGCAATGCCTGCCCACGCGGGCGACAGTGCGGTGTCGGGCAGCACCACCCCGTGCGCGTCATCGTCCGCGGCGCGCAGAGCCGCCGCCTCGACGACGAGGTCGCACACGAGTTCGGGGTCGACGGCCACGGCCCGCATGCCGAGCACGGTCGGGGTGGCATCCATCAACCCGCGCGGTGCGAGAGGGGCAGCCGTGACGGCGAGAGTGCCGCCGCTGGCCTGAAGACGCACCGCACCGTCACCGAGCAGGACCGAGCGACCGGCGAAGGTCAGCACGTCGGCGGCTACGTGGGGATCGGGGAAGACGAGTCGTTGCGACATCCGCCCTAAACTACCAAGCGATGGCGCCTGAGGTGGCGTCCGTGACGTGAACGGAGACGATGTGACCGACGCCGACGACGCACTGCCGACGCACATGTCCACCGAAGTCGAGATCGATCCGGTTGCGGCGATGCTCGACGTGATCGATCTCTCGGCGTCGGGCGCGCGTACCACGGAGGACATCTTCACCGGCGCATCGCAGCCCATGCCGCTCGGGAGGGTGTTCGGCGGTCAGGTGCTCGCGCAGTCCATTGTGGCGGCTTCCCGCACCACCGCTCCCGGGCGCGTCGCGCATTCGATGCACGGATACTTCCTCCGCCCGGGAGACGCGCACAACGGCATCACGTTCTCGGTCGATCGCATTCACGATGGACGATCGTTCTCGACACGGCGCACCCAGGCCTACCAGGATGGGGTGCCGATCTTCTCGATGATCGCGTCGTTCCAAGACGAAGGCCCCGGCCTCGAACACCACGCCCCGATGCCGGAGGGTCTGCCCGCTCCTGAGCAGCTGCCCGACCTGCAGGACCTCCTCTCCGCGATGCACCCGATGAGCAAGCGCCTGTTCCTGCAGCAGCCCGTGGACGTCCGCCACATCCCCTCGCCGATCTATTTCGCCGTCGACGGTCAGCCGTCGCCCAGTCAGGCCGTGTGGATGCGCATCCGCAAGCCTCTGCCGGACAATCCTGACCTGCATCGGGCCGTGCTCGCCTATCTGAGCGACCTCACGATCCAGGAGTCGGTTCTTCGCGCGCACGGCGTGCCCTGGTCGACGCCCGGGCTCAATCTCGCAAGCCTCGACCATGCGATGTGGTGGCATCGCCCCGGACGCGTCGATGAGTGGATGCTGTACGTCCAGGAGTCCCCGAGCGCCCGTGGGGGTCGAGGACTTTCCACGGGGCGGATCTACGCCCGCAACGGAGAGTTGCTCGCGAGCGTCGCGCAGGAGATCATGGTGCGTCTCCCCCATGACTGAGCCGCCGCGCGCACGCGACGGGCGCGCCTCGCGCCGTCAGCGGCGGTGGGCGTAGTCGATATGTGGGCCGAGATAGGGCATCCAGGCGGCGCGCATTTCATCGGATAGTCGCTGCGGACGGCCGGTGTCGGCGTCGACCAGCACGACGACCGCCGTCGAGCGCGCGTAAAGCGTCTGTTCCGCGTCCGCCGCCGGACTGAACACCTCGTAGCAGACGTCCATGCTCGAGCCGCCGAGTTTGCCGAACCATAGCTGCACATCGAGTGGATTGCGCTGGTACGGCACCGGCCGCAGGTACTCGATCTCTTGCCGCGCGATCAGCGTCAACGTGCCCGCATGGATGCCGGAGTCGAGCACGGCGGTGGGCGGTGCCTGCTCGCCCTCCTGGGCGCGCCAGAACGCGCGCACACGCGCCTCTTCCAGCAGCTTCAACATGGAGGTGTTGTTGACGTGGTTGAACGCGTCGAGGTCACCCCAGCGCAGGTCGATACCGAGCCGCAGTCTGCGAAGCGGCTCGGTGCCCTCGATCACGATGTCAGTCACGGGTGAGCTTGCGGTACGCGGAGCGATGCGGCTTCGCGGCATCGGGGCCGAGCCGCTCGATCTTGTTCTGCTCGTAGGACTCGAAGTTGCCCTCGAACCAGTGCCAGCTGGCGGGCTCGGTCTCCGTGCCCTCGTACGCGAGGATGTGCGTGGCCACGCGGTCGAGGAACCACCGGTCGTGGGTGATCACCACGGCGCAGCCGGGGTATTCGAGGAGCGCGTTCTCGAGCGACTGCAGTGTTTCGATGTCGAGGTCGTTCGTGGGCTCATCGAGGAGCAGCAGGTTGCCGCCCTGTTTGAGCGTGAGCGCCAGGTTCAGTCGATTGCGCTCACCGCCCGAGAGCACACCGGCCTTCTTCTGCTGGTCGGGCCCCTTGAAGCCGAACTTCGAGACGTAGGCCCGAGATGGGATCTCCACCTTGCCCACCGTGATGATGTCGAGGCCGTCGGAGACGACCTCCCACAGCGTCTTGTTCGGGTCGATCCCGCCGCGGTTCTGGTCGACGTAGCTGATCTTGACGGTCTCGCCGATCTTCAGCACACCGCCATCCAGCGGCTCGAGTCCGACGATCGTCTTGAACAGCGTGGTCTTGCCGACGCCGTTCGGGCCGATGACGCCGACGATGCCGTTCGGGGGCAGACTGAAGCTCAATCCATCGATGAGGGTGCGGCCCTCGAAGCCCTTCTCCAGCTTCTTGGCTTCGATCACGACACTGCCCAGACGCGGCCCCGGCGGAATCTGGATCTCGTCGAAGTCGAGTTTGCGGGTCCGGTCGGCCTCGGCCGCCATCTCCTCATAGCGCGCCAAGCGCGCCTTCGACTTGACCTGGCGTCCCTTCGCGTTGGAGCGGACCCACTCGAGCTCTTCGGAAAGACGCTTCGCGAGCTTCGCATCCTTCTTGCCCTGGACGGCGAGACGCTCGGCCTTCTTCTCTAGGTAAGTCGAGTAGTTGCCCTCGTAGCCGATCAGGCGCCCGCGGTCGACTTCGGCGATCCACTGCGCGACGTTGTCGAGGAAGTAACGGTCGTGGGTGATCGCGATGAC
>JAHIOK010000199.1 GCA_018895315.1 Actinomycetota bacterium
CTGGACACCGCGACGCGTCTCACTCCGGCCTTCCTCGAGACGACGCTCGCGATCGCGAAACCGCGGCTGTCGCGCGAGATCGCTGACGCCTACCGCGCCCCCTACCGCTCGGCCGCTCGACGCCACGGAATCCGGGACTTCGTCGCCGACATCCCGGTGGACCCGGACCATTCGAGCTTCGCCGAACTGACGCGCATCGCGACCGGCATCCGCAGCGTCGAGGCGCCGTCACTCTTCCTGTGGGGGCCCGCCGACCCGATCTTCAGCGACCGCTATCTCGATGACCTCATCGCACGGCGACCGACTGCTGATGTGCACCGCTTCGAAGGTGCCGGTCATCTCGTCGCCGAAGACCGCGACATCGCGACTCCGCTGTTCGAATGGCTCGACGCGGTTCCTGTGGAGCGCGCTCCGGCGGCGGACGCGCCCGCAGAGGAGCCGAGGGTCCCGCTGTGGGCGCAGCTCGACGATAGATCGGCGGACGCCGACATCGCCGTGGTCGAGATGGCTCCTCCTGGCGGTGGAGCGGCCCGCTCGATTAGCTGGCGGCAGCTGTCGGCGCGCGTTCGCGACATCGCCGCTGGCCTCGCCGGTCTCGGCGTGCGGTCGGGCGATCGGGTCTCGCTCCTGGTTCCGCCCGGCGCCGACCTCACCGCAGCACTCTATGCGTGCCTGCGCCTCGGAGCGGTCGTCGTCGTGGCCGATGCCGGCCTCGGGGCATCCGGCCTCACCCGCGCGGTGCGGGGCGCTCAACCCGACTATGTGATCGGAGCGCGCCGCGGCCTCATGGCCGCCCGCGCCCTCGGCTGGCCGGGCGTGCGCATCTCGACCGCGACGCTGCCGCCGTTCGTGCGGCGTGCGCTGGGAGTCACCGCGAGCCTCCCACAGCTCGCGGACCGCGGACGCGAGCTGACATTGCCCCCCGCGCCCGAGCGGGAGGCGACAGCGGCGGTGCTGTTCACCTCCGGATCCACTGGTCCTGCGAAGGGCGTCGTCTACAGCCATCGCGCGCTGGAGGCCCTCCGCGACCTGCTGGCTGCGCGCTATGGCGTCGGCCCCGGAATCGGGCTGGTGGCAGGGTTTGCTCCGTTCGCTCTGCTCGGTCCCGCCCTCGGAGCGCGCACAGCGACGCCTGACATGGACGTCACCGCCCCCGCCACCCTCACCGCTGCGGCCGTGGCCGAAGCGGTCCGTGCCGTCGACGCCGCAGTGCTGTTCCTCTCGCCGGCGGCGATCGCGAACGTGGTGGCCACGGCGTCTGCCCTGACTTCCGCGCAGTCCGACGCCCTGCAGCGGGTGCGACTCGCGCTCTCCGCGGGGGCACCGGTGCCCGCGGCTCTGCTCGATCGTGCGGCGCGGCTGATGCCGCATGCAACACTGCACACGCCGTACGGCATGACCGAGGGCCTGCTGCTCAGCGACATCACGCTCGACGAGATCCATGCCGCCGAGGCGGAGCAGGCAGAGGCCGAGGTCGGCCTCACCGGCGGGGGAGTGTGTGTGGGTCGGCCCGCTCCGGGTGTCGAGGTGCGCATCGCGGCCCTCGACATCGACGGAAGGGCGAGCACGCTCCCGGATGCTGCCGTCGGCGTGACCGGAGAGATCGTCGTCTCTGCGCCGCATCTGAAGAACGAATACGACCGTCTGTTCCTGACAGATCTGGCCGCTGCGCGCGGCACCTCGGATCTCGAGGGCGGTTCCCGCTGGCATCGCACCGGCGATGTCGGTCATATCGATGAGCGCGGTCGCCTCTGGGTCGAGGGACGGATGCCGCATGTGATCGTCACGGCCGACGGCCCGGTCACCCCGGTGGCCGTCGAGCTTCGGATCGGAGAGCTCGACGACGTCGCGCGGGCCGCACTCGCCGGGGTCGGTCCCGTCGGCACTGCGCAGCTCGTTGCCGTGGTCGAGACCGAGCCCGCAGCACCCGGTCCGGGCCTGGCCAGTGCGGAACTCACCGCACGGGTGCGTGCTGCCGCCGGTCTGCCGCTCGCCGCGGTGCTCGTGGTCGCGGTTCTTCCTACCGACATCCGCCACAACTCCAAGATCGAGCGAACCCGCCTCTCCCGCTGGGCCGAGGATGTGCTCTCCGGAGACCGGATGACGGCGCCGTGAGGGTTCTGGTCACCGGGGCCAGCGGACTCCTCGGCGGCGCGGTCGCCCGAGCCTTGCTCGATGCCGGTCACGACGTCCGCTGTTTCCAGCGTCGTCCCTCCGGCATTCCGGGTGCCCACGACGTCCTCGGCTCGATCACCGATCCA
>JAHIOK010000200.1 GCA_018895315.1 Actinomycetota bacterium
TCAGCATCCTGGAAGTGGTCGCTTGCAGCCGGCAGCATTTCAGCAATGAGTGGCATTCCAAAGCGGTGACATGTTTCAGCAATCTCGGACAGCAGCGTCAACGAAGCAGCCTCTCCATCGTTGCCCACGAACCCCATCGCGATGACTGCATCCGCACCCAAAGAGACGGCTTGCTCAATGCTGCAGATTTGACGGTGGTAATCGAAGGACGGATTACGCGATGTGCTTGCGCCAGTTACTCGAACAATCAGAGCGCACCGGCCAGCGTAAATCTCAGCACATTCGCGTGCGGCGACCGATGTCCATCGGACGCGCCGGAGTGCTTCGGGGGCGATGCGTTCGAGTCTGATCGCCGATTCCCAGATCACGAGGGCGGTCTCGGGCGGCTGGCACGTCGCAATGTGTCCCAGCGCGTCCTCGAATGACTCGATCACCAGATGGACGGGCGCCGGTGCGATGCGAGCCGTCCAGTGCCGGACGGAGTCGACCTCTGGGGTGGCGCCGTGCGGGTCGACGCTCAGGTGGAGTCGGTCGTCAATCCCCTCCGGAAGCCACCAGGATCGCCGTCGCGCCATCGATACGCAGGTGACCCGGGTGCCGCTGCCGGCGGCGGCCGTGAGGTCGGCGGGCGCTGACGGGGTCGCGAGCCACGCCCGTCGGACGCGTCGCAGTCGTCCTTCTCCGACCGCGCGCCGCTGGACTTCTCGCGAGAAGCCCGCGCCGGCCGCGGCATCCCGATGCACGAGCCCGCCGTTGTCGTCGATCCAGTGTTCGAGGCGCATCCATCAAGGGTGATCCGGCGTCACCGTGTCCGTCGGAGTTCTACGGAGATCTGTGCACCGGCCCGGTGCGGCCAAGCCTGGGGAGGAGCCGATCAATCTCGGAGAATCCATCGAACTTCGGATGATTCGGGGGGAATCGTCCGAAGTTCGCCGACTGCTCCGAAGATCGGGACGGCGGGAAACCGACGCCCGGATGCTGCTAGAGGCGGATCTCGGCGATGACCTCGCCGTACTCGGTTTCGCCGACCTGGGAGAATCCCATGCGGTCGAAGAACGCTTGGGGTCCGTCTTCGCCGGCTTCGTAAATCACGTGGAGGTGGCCCATGCCTCGGGCCCTGGCCTCATCGATCAGGCTCTCGACGGCGAACCGGCCCACACCCTTGCCCTGCTCGTCGGCGTCGACATTGATGCGCCAGAGCACGGAGCGGAAATGCTCCTGCGGAAAGTCGGTGTCGAAGTTGGCGCTGACGAAGCCGACGACTTCGTCTTCTTCCAGCACGACGCGCTGCCATGAGGTCTGAGGGTTCACGACCGTGGCGGCGATGCCGTAGCTGACCGGGGCCAGGTATTGCTCCTGGCCGGGCTTGAGTGACATGTTGTTGACCGCAACGATGGTGGTTGCGGAGAGTTCCTCGAGGCGTAGGTCGGCCATACCGACAGGGTAGCCCGTATGCCGGGATCCGCCACCGTCTATGTCGGGGCTTCATGAGGATTTCACATGGCCAGATATCTTGACGTCGAGATACTTTGGCCGTGCGATAGGCTGGAAAAACACTCGAACGAAGGCGATACCGGTGACCGAATCGACCATCATCTACACGTACACCGACGAGGCTCCGGCCCTGGCGACGGCGTCGTTCCTGCCGATCGTGCAGGCCATCACGGGTCAGGCAGGGGTGCACATCGAGACGCGCGATATTTCGCTCGCCGGTCGTGTGCTCGCAGCCTTCCCGCAGAAGCTGACTCCGGAGCAGCAGGTCGGCGATGCGCTCGCCGAACTCGGCGGACTCGCCACGCTGCCCGAGGCGAACATCATCAAGCTGCCGAACATCTCCGCGTCGATCCCGCAGCTCAAGGCTGCCGTGGCCGAGCTGCAGGCCGCGGGCTTCGACATCCCGGACTATCCGGAAGATCCGCAGTCCCTCGAAGAGAAGGACGTGCGTGCGCGCTACGACCGCATCAAGGGGTCGGCCGTCAACCCGGTGCTGCGCGAGGGCAACAGCGACCGCCGGGCACCGCTGGCGGTGAAGAACTACGCGCGCAAGCACCCGCACCGTAACAAGGCATTCGCGGAGGGTTCGAAGACCCGCGTCGCGACCATGAGCCACGACGACTTCAAGTCGAACGAGAAGTCCTGGGTTGCTGCGCACGACGACGTCCTGACGGTTCGGCACATCGCCGCCGACGGTGAGGTCACGGTACTCAAGGACAACTTGAAGGTGCTGCCGCGCGAGATCATCGACGCGACGTTCCTCTCCGCAGCAGCTCTTGACGAGTTCCTCGCCGAGACCCTCCGCGAGGCGGCCGAGTCCGATGTGCTCTACTCGGTGCACCTCAAGGCAACGATGATGAAGGTCAGCGACCCGATCATCTTCGGTCACGTCGTCAAGGCGTACTTCCCCGATGTGTTCGCGAAGTACGGCGACCGGCTTGAGGCGGCGGGCCTGAGCCCGAACAATGGACTCGGCGCGATCCTGGCCGGGCTTCACGATGTCGACGGAGGCGACGAGATCGCCGCGGCCTTCGCCGCCGATCTCGCCCGTGGACCCCGGCTGTCGTACACGAACTCCGATAAGGGCATCACCAACCTCCACGTCCCCTCGGACGTCATCGTGGATGCCTCGATGCCGGCGCTCGTGCGCAACGGCGGAAAACTCTGGGGCGTCGACGGCGGCGAGGACGACACTCTCGCCGTCATCCCGGACTCGTCCTACGCGAGCATCTACCAGGCGACGATCGACGACGTGATCGCGAACGGTCCGCTGGATCCTGCGACGATCGGGTCCGTCTCGAACGTGGGTCTGATGGCCCAGGCCGCCGAGGAATACGGCAGCCA
>JAHIOK010000201.1 GCA_018895315.1 Actinomycetota bacterium
GGCTAGGCGGAAGTCGGCACCCTTGCCGGTGTGCCCGGGAACGATGTCGTCGATCACGCTGCCGCCGTGGTTGTCGGCCACGTCGCACAGGTTGCGGAACGCGCTCTCGTCACCGAACTCCGGGTCGATCTGCGTGCTGATGCGGTCGAAGTGCCCATCGACGCTCGGAGTGTAGCTCCAGCCCGAGATTCCCCCCGCCTGCTTCACAGGACCGGTGTGGATGCCGGTGATCCCGATGCTCTGGAACGCCTCCCAGAGCGCTTCGCTGCCGAGTGCCTGCAGGAAGGACTCCCCCGGCTGCGTGATGTAGGAGAGCGGGTAGGCGGTGAACCAGACGTCGCTCGTCTCGATGGCCTTGCGTGCATCGGGACGCGCGTAGGGGTTTCGCCACATCGACGGGTTGCCCGACAGTGTGCGGCTGAGCACGTCGGCGTCCTTCAGCATCGACTGCCGCACGAGCCACTCCACATACGACGGGTTGGTGCCCGTCGCGGTGCGCGGATCTGCCGTGAAGCGCCGGAGGCTTCCGCCCCGCAGCTGGTCGCGCGGCCTCAGCCGACGCGGCCGGGCCGGATACCGCTGCTCGTCGTAGCTGATCTCGGCGGCCTCGCGTTCGACGGCCTCGCGTTCAGCGTCGGCCGCAGTCACCGTGGCGTCATCCGCCGCGATGGTGTCGCCGACGTCGACGAGTGGGTCCGCCGTTGCCGGCGAACCCACCTCGATCGGCTCGGTCATGAGAGTGTTCCCGAATCGCTGCGCTGCATGCCCTCCAGGCTACGAGTCGACCCGTGACACGTGAAGACCCTTGCGGCGCGGCGCCCCGGAGTGAGTGCCGCAGAGGGTCAGTGCGCGATCACCGGTTCTGCGTCGGCGGCGGCGACCGGGTGGTGCGACAGGGACGGCCCGTCACCGCGTCGCCGGAAGAGCAGCGCCGAGACGACAGCACCCACCGCGAAGAATCCGGCGCCCCACCAGTACGCCGTGGCGTAGCTCGCGATCGCAGCCTGCACGCCGACCTCGGGAGTCACCGGCGTATGCGCCAGCAGGTAGTCGGCCGCCGCGGTGGCCGCAAGGGTGTTGAGCAGCGCCGTGCCGATCGAGCCGCCGACCTGCTGACTGGTGTTGACCATCGCGGATGCCACACCGGCGAACTGGCGGTCGACACCGAGTGTCGCGGTCTGCATCGAGGCCGGCATGATCGTTCCCATCGCCAGCCCCATCACCATCAGCGGCGGCAGCACGTTCGCCGCGTAGGTGCTCGAGGCATCGAGGAACGTGAAGCCGATCATCGCGGACACGCCCAGGAGCATGCCGACGGGCACCAGGATCTTCGGACCGAAGCGCGGCACGAGCACGTTGGTGCCGATCTGGGCGGCGAGCACCAGCATCGCGATCATCGGAAGGAACGACAGACCCGTCTGGATCGGCGTGTACTTCAGCGTGAGCTGCAGGTAATAGGTGAGGAAGAGGAAGATGCCGAACATTCCCGCTCCGGCGATCATCACCGAGAGGTACGACGCACCGCGGTTGCGATCGAGCACGATCTGCAGCGGCAGCAGCGGGTGCGATGCACGCGTCTGCCACGCGACGAAGGCGATCAGCAGCACGACCGCACCGGCGAGCATCCCCCACGTCAACGGCGAATCCCACCCGTCGGTCTCAGCGTTGGAGAAACCGTAGACGAGTCCGAACAGGGCACCCGAGACCAGGAGTGTTCCCGGAACGTCGAGCTTCGGCCGCGGACCGGTGCGAGTGATCGAGGGAACGTACATCATGGCGCCGATCAGCGCGAAGACCGCGATGATGACGTTGATGTAGAGGTTCCAGCGCCAGTTGAGCGCCTCGGTCAGGACTCCGCCGAGCAGCAGTCCGACGGCGCCGCCCGCGCCGGCGATCGCACCGAACACACCGAAGGCGCGTGCTCGTTCTTTGGGGATCGTGAAGGTCGTCGTCAGCACCGCGAGCGCCGTCGGAGCGAGAAGCGCGCCGAACGCACCCTGGAGCGCCCGCGCAGCGACGAGCAGCTCGAACGAGCCGGCGGCACCGCCGAGGGCCGACACGACGGCGAAAC
>JAHIOK010000202.1 GCA_018895315.1 Actinomycetota bacterium
CTGCTCATCGAACAGCACTGACGACTGGGCGATCGCGTCGCGCTCTGAGCGCGGGGTCAGTGCGTCAGCAGGGCGTGGCAGCGTGTCAACCGGTCGATCCACCAGGCGTGCCGCTCGGCGGAGACCGCGAGTTCATCCAGGCGTGCGGCATCCGGGGTCACTCGCCCGACCGCCAGCATCCCGTCGTGCGCGGCCAGCGGGGGTACGACGACGTCGCTCGTGAAGAGCGACGCGGTGCCGAGGCCGCAGTCGTAGTCGAGGTGGGGGAGTGCCGCCGCGAGTGTCGCGCCCATCGCGAGGCCGATCGAAGTGTCGAGCGCGCTGGAGACCACCGCGGGCAAACCCGCTTCGGCGACGATCGCGAGAGCCCGGCGCACTCCGCCGAGCGGCTGTGCCTTGATCACGAGCAGATCCGCGGCCCCCGCCCGTGCCACCGCGAGCGGATCCGAGGCCTTGCGCACGCTCTCATCGGCGGCGATCGGGATGCCGAGGTACTTCACGCGGCGGCGGAGTTCGGCGAGCTCATCGATCGTGGTGCACGGCTGCTCGAGGTACTCCAGGTCGCAGTCGGCCATCGCGTGCACGGCGTGCTCGGCCTCGTCGACGTTCCAGCCACCGTTCGCATCGATGCGCACGCGACCCTCCGGTCCCATCGCCGCGCGCACGGCGCGCACGCGGGCGATGTCATCGGCGAGGGTCTGCCCCGGCTCGGCGACTTTGACTTTGGCGGTCCGGCAGCCGTCGAAGCGCGCGAGGACTGCGGCGACGGATGCCGCGGCCACCGCGGGCACCGTCGCATTGACCGCGATCGCGGTGCGAAGCGCCTCGGGCTGGGGGCGCCATCCGAAGTCGAGCGCGGCGGCGAGCCACGTCGAAGCCTCGGCGTCGTCGTACTCGGCGAACGGCGAGAACTCCGTCCATCCCTCCGGTCCCTCCAGCAGCAGCGCCTCGCGCACGTCGATGCCGCGGAATCGCGTGGCCAGCGGGAGAGCGACGACCCGCGCCGAGGCGAGCAGTTCGTCGAGCGAGGGGATGACGGCATCGTCGAGGTTCACCTCCCCATCATCCCCCCGCTCCACTTCCGTTTACGCACGGTTGTGGGTGGTTTGTGGCGCCGAGAGTCACCCGAAATCGTGCGTAAACGGACGGCGTGGCCGGCCCGGAGCCCTCGGAGCGGGAGCGGGAATAGGCTAGCGGGATGCTTCTCGACACTCCCGTGCGCCTCGGCGTGCAGCTGCAGCCCCAGCACATCACCTACCCCCAGATGCGTGACGCGGTGCGTCGCCTCGAAGACCTCGGCGTCGACATCCTGTTCAACTGGGATCACTTCTTCCCGCTCTACGGCGACCCCGACGGCATGCACTTCGAGGCATGGACGATGCTCGGCGCGTGGGCCGAACAGACCGAGCGCGTGGAGTTCGGCTCGCTGGTGAGCTGCAACAGCTATCGCAACGCCGACCTGCAGGCCGATATGGCCCGCACGCTCGATCACATCAGCGCCAAGGGCGGCGAAGGGCGGTTCATCTTCGGCACAGGTTCTGGCTGGTTCGAGCGCGACTACGACGAGTATGGCTATGAGTTCGGCACCGCGGGGTCGCGCCTGAACGACCTCGCCGACGGTCTCGCCCGCGTTACCGCGCGCTGGGAGAAGCTCAACCCGGTGCCGACCCGGCGCATCCCGATCATGATCGGCGGCGCCGGTGAGCAGAAAACCCTGCGCCTGGTGGCCCGGCACGCCGACATCTGGCACAGCTTCGTGAAGCCCGATGATCTTGCGCACAAAGTGTCGGTCATCGAGGACTGGGCCGAGAAGGAGGGGCGCCCGACCTCCGGCCTCATCATCTCGAACGAGCTGAAGGATCGCGGCGAGGACTTCGCCGACGCACTGTTCGAGGGCGGGACGCGACTGTTCACCCTGGGCCTCGAAGGGCCCGACTTCGACTACGACCTCGTCACGTCGTGGCTCCGCTGGCGCGACGCCAAGAACGGCTGAGCTCGGCTCCGAGCGCCGCTCTCATCGTCCAGGGCACGAGCCCGCGGGATGCCAGGGGCCTCAGCCCCGACGGCGACCGCCATGCCTCGCGCGTAGGCTGGCGCGGTGACTGTTTCCGAGCTTTTCGACGCTGCCGAATGGGATGTCGCCCCCGGCGCCGAGGGATACACCGACATCACGTCCCACCTCTCGAAGGACGGGCGGATCGCGCGCATCGCGTTCGCGCGGCCGGAGGTGCGCAATGCCTTCCGCCCGCACACGGTCGACGAGCTCTACCAGGCGCTCGACGACGCTCGGCAGAACCCGCGCATCGGGGTCGTTCTGCTGACGGGCAACGGCCCCAGCGCAAAGGACGGCGGCTGGGCTTTCTGTTCCGGCGGCGACCAGCGTATTCGCGGCCGAGACGGATACAAGTACTCCGAGTCGGACGCCGTGACCGATCCAGCCCGCGCGGGGCGGCTGCACATCCTCGAGGTGCAGCGGCTGATCCGCTTCATGCCGAAGGTCGTCATCGCCGTGATCCCGGGGTGGGCCGCCGGTGGCGGGCACTCGCTGCACGTGGTCTGCGACCTGTCGATCGCGTCGCGCGAGCACGGGCGCTTCAAGCAGACCGACGCCGATGTCGGCTCGTTCGACGCCGGCTACGGCTCGGCGTATTTCGCTCGCCAGATTGGGCAGAAGTTCGCCCGCGAGGTGTTCTTCCTCGCCGAGGAGTACTCGGCCCAGCGCGCCTACGAGATGGGTGCGGTGAACCGGGTCGTGCCCCACGTCGACCTCGAACGCGAGGCGATCGCCATGGCCCGCGGCATCCTCACGAAGTCGCCCACCGCGATCCGCATGCTCAAGTTCGCGTTCAACGCCGTCGATGACGGCATGGTGGGCCAGCAGGTGTTCGCCGGCGAGGCCACCCGCCTCGCCTACGGCACGGACGAGGCGGTCGAAGGGCGCGATGCCTTCCTCGAGAAGCGCGAGCCCGACTGGTCGCCGTACCCCTGGCACTTCTGATGCGGTGCCCGGCGACTGCTGACCGACGCGAAAACGGGGATCCACGCGCTGTCGGCGCCACGTCTGCACCAGCGAGCAGTTCTCCGGCACGCGTAAGCCGCGCGCGCGGATGACGCTGCAACCCGTCGCGGGCGACGACCCGCGCGACATCCTGCGGGCGCTGCGTGCGGCGATGAACGGGTCGGGGCCCGCACTCGGCCTCGGTATGGTGACTCCGCCTCCGGCCGACCCTCCGACGGGGACCGCGGTGGTGGTGACGACCTCGGGGTCGACCGGTATTCCGAAGAGCGTCGTCCTCGGCCGCGCCGCGCTCACGGCCAGCGCTCTGGCGACGGCTGCGCGGATCGGCGAGGGCGCGTGGCTGCTGGCGCTGCCCGCGACCTACGTCGCCGGGCTGCAGGTACTCGTGCGCTCGCTCGTGGCGGGGCGCGAGCCGGGGATCCTCTCGGGCACGTTCTCGCCGGCCTCGTTCGCGGCGGCTGCGCTGACGCTGACCTCGAGCGAGAACGGCGCGCGGGTTCCGACCTTCACCTCGCTGGTGCCGGCGCAATTGACGAAACTGCTGGATGCCGCTGCCGATGCCACGATCGCATCGGCGTTGCGGTCGTTCGAGGCGATCCTCGTCGGGGGGCAAGCACTGCCGGTGGCCACCCTGGAGCGTGCCCAGGCCGCTGGCGCGCGCATCGTGCGCACCTACGGCTCGACTGAGACCAGCGGTGGCTGCGTGTACGACGGTCGCCCGCTCGACGACGTCGCACTGCGCGTCGTGGGGGGAGAGCTCCAGATCTCCGGCCCGACCCTCGCCGACGGATACCTCGGAGACGAGGCGCTCACGGATGCCGCGTTCCTCCGCGATGCCGATGGCACCCGCTGGTATCGCACCGGTGATGCCGGCACCATCGACGACGGCATCGTCCGTGTGCGGGGACGGATCGACAACGTGATCGTTTCGGGGGGGCTCAACATCTCGCTCGACCGTGTGGAGCGCATCGTCCGCGGCATCCCGGGGCTCGAAGATGCGGTCGTCGTGGGCGTGACAGACGAGCGCTGGGGCGAGGCATCCGTGGTCGTGGTCCCGCGCGGTGGAGCCCTGCGACGCAGCGAGTCGACGCAGCTCGACGACGCGCGCGCGGCGGTGGCGGATGAGATCGGGCCGCACGCGCGACCGGCCCGTCTCGTGCTGGTCGACGAGCTGGCGACGTTACCCTCGGGCAAACCCGACCGCGAGGCGATCCGCCGCTCCGTGGCGGCGCTGAACCGCTGACGGTCGCGGTCCCGCACGCCTGAGCGGAGCGGCATGCATCGCCGGCCGCTCTAAGATGTCCCTTCGTGGCAGGCAATACGAAGAAGCGCACCCAGACCGGTTCGAAGAAGCAGCGCCCGCGCGGCAATCCGCAACGGGCGCAGACTCCCGTGCGGCAGGTGCGAAAGGCGACTGCGGGGGATTGGGTGGGCGCGGCGCGGCTGCGCACCCTGCCGCTCGCCATCACTCCAGTGCTCATCGGCACGGGTGCGGCGCGCGTGGTCGATCCGCTGTTCCACTGGGTGCTCGCGCTCGGATGCCTCCTGGTTGCGGTCTTTCTTCAGATCGGCGTCAACTACGCCAACGACTACAGCGACGGTATCCGTGGCACCGATGACCACCGCGTGGGCCCCGCGCGTCTGACGGCGTCGCGTCGCGCCCGGCCGCGCACGGTCGCGATCGTTGCGCTGGTGTTCTTCGGGCTCGCAGCGCTCGTCGGACTCGCGCTCGTCATCCGCACCCAGCAGTGGTGGATCCTGCTGATCGGTGCCGCATGCCTGGCCGCCGCCTGGTTCTACACCGGCGGAAAGCGCCCGTACGGCTATATCGGTCTCGGCGAGGTGTTCGTGTTCGTCTTCTTCGGGCTCGTCGCGACCCTCGGCACGACCTGGATCCAGGTGCAGGCGGCCCCGCAGGAGGCGTGGTTCGGTGCGGTTGCGGCGGGCTTTTTCGCCTGCGCCGTACTCCTCGCGAACAACCTGCGCGACATCGACCAGGACAAGGTCGCGGGCAAGCGCACCCTGAGCGTGCGGATCGGCAAGCGGGCGACGCAGGTGCTGTTCACGCTGTTCCTGGTGATCCCGTTCGCGATCGGGGTATTCCTCGCGCTGTTCTATCCGATCGCCTGGCTGACACTGATGGCTCTGCTCACCGGCATCCCCGCGATCCTGATCGTCTGGACGTTCCGTCAGCCGCGCGAACTCGTGATCGCGCTGACACTGACCTCGATCACATCGGTGGCCTACGGCGCCCTGCTCTTCTGGGCGTTCGTCGGCTGAGCCGGGCTACCGCTCGC
>JAHIOK010000203.1 GCA_018895315.1 Actinomycetota bacterium
TGCGCCGCAAGCCGTTCTCGGTCGTGCTCTTCGATGAGATCGAGAAGGCACACCCCGACATCTTCAACTCGCTCCTGCAGATCCTCGAAGAGGGTCGCTTGACCGATGGTCAGGGACGTGTCGTCGATTTCAAGAACACCGTCATCATCATGACGACCAACCTCGGCGCGCGCGACATCGCAGGCGGCCCGGTCGGATTCCAGGTCGAGGGTGACAACGCCACCTCGTACGACCGGATGAAGGGCAAGGTAAACGAAGAGCTCAAGCGGCACTTCAAGCCCGAGTTCCTCAACCGCGTCGACGACATCATCGTGTTCCCGCAGCTCTCCAAGCCGGAGCTCGTGCAGATCGTGGATCTGTTCACGAAGCGCCTCGCCGACCGCCTGCTCGACCGCGACATGACGATCGAGCTGTCGCAGCCCGCGAAGGAGCGCCTCATCGAGATCGGATTCGACCCCGCTCTCGGCGCCCGGCCCCTCCGCCGTGCGATGCAGCGCGAGGTCGAAGATCGCCTGAGCGAGAAGATCCTGCACGGCGAGCTGAACGCGGGCGACCACGTGAAGGTCGACTTCGCGGCCGGCGAGTTCGCCTTCGACACCGCCCCGCGCGGAGAGAAGGTCGCCGTCGGCGTTGCGACGGGCGGCGAGATCGCGGTCACACCGGATCTCGCGATCACCTCCGACTGACCACCCAGTACAACGAAGAGCGGATGCTGCGAAAGCATCCGCTCTTCGTCGTTGCGGGCCAGCGGCCGTAGGGTTGTCAGATGGATGAATTCACGGTCCGGCCGGCACGTGCGGCCGATGTGCGCGGCATTCAGTCGCTGCTCGAGCCTTTCGTCCATCGGCGCATCCTGCTCGGCAAAGACCCGGTCGTGTTGTACGAGGCCGTCCAGCAGTTCGTCGTCGCCGAAGACGCGTCCGGCGCGCTGATCGGATGCGGCGCGCTCCACGTGATGTGGGAAGACCTGGGCGAGGTGCGCACCCTCATCGTCGCCGACGCCTGGTTGCACCGCGGTGTCGGGCGAGTGATCGTCGACGCCCTCGAGGCGAATGCGCGCACGCTCGGGCTCTCCCGGCTGTTCTGCCTCACGTTCGAGGTCGACTTCTTCACCCGCCGGGGGTTTTCGCCGATCGGCGAGCAGGTGGTCGATCCCGACGTCTATTCGCAGCTCGTGCGCAGTCCTGACGAGGGCATCGCCGAATTCCTCGACCTCGCGCACGTCAAGCCCAACACGCTCGGCAATACGCGCATGCTCAAGAGCCTGTCGCGCTGAGCGGTGCCTGAATCGGGCGCGCCCTCCCGCCTCGACACGGTCGTCCCGCTTACCCTGGCTCCATGAGCAGCCCTTCGCCGCGGCGGCATTCACCCGCGGTCTACCGCCGTCGGCGGCTGGTTCTGCTTCTGGCGGTGGCGATCGTGGTGGCCGCCGTCGTGTGGCTGCTGGTTGCTCAGCCGTGGCAGGGCAATGCCGCCGAGCGCTCGCAGCCGATGACGACCGCCACCGATGGTGCGGCGTCCGCGCTTCCGGTACCGAGTGACACCACGCCGCCCGAGTCGCCTCCCGCGACCCCGTCGGCGCCCGCTTCTGACGCCACGACCCCGCCCGCCGCGGTGCCCGACGCCGCCCCGGCTGCGCAGGCCTGCACGGCGGGGGACGTGACCGTGGATGCCGTCACAGACCAGAGCACTTATCCACAGGGACAGAACCCCAAGCTGTCGATCCGGCTGACCAACCACGGCGGAGCCGACTGCACGATGAACGTCGGCAGCACGACGCAGAAGTTCACCATCATGAGCGGCAGCGACACGTGGTGGCGGTCCACCGACTGCCAGACCGCGCCCAGCGACATGACCGTTCTGATCGCCGCGGGACAGACGGTATCCAGCGCCACTCCCATCACCTGGGACCGCACCCGCTCGTCCGTATCGACGTGTGACGCGACGAATCGACAGCGCGCGCCGGGCGGCGGTGCGTCGTATCATCTGTCTGTATCGATCGGCGGGGTGGCCTCATCCGGCTCGACGCAGTTCCTTCTCTACTAAGACGGACCCCTTGTCCATTGAATCGTGACATGGAGTTATCCACAGGTTTGTCCCCCGAAGAGGGGACAGACAATTCACACGCGCGGGACCTAGTCTTGACATAGCTCTCCGAAGTTCTGGTCGTCGTTGTCCCCAGCAACGCATGCCGATATCGTCCCCAGCGATCCGGCGTCGATCTAAACGGTGAGCGTAATGGGCCCTCTCGAGTCATCCAGTCCCCAATGGAGTATTCGAGAGGGCCCTATCTCGTAGGCTGGACCGATGGCTGCGGCATCCGGCAAGAAGCGCGCGAAGCGCCCGCCCCTGGAGTTTCGCAATACCGCTCTCGGCGACGCGCTACAGACGCAGGACATGGCGGCGGTGGCTTTCGCTCTGCGCCACGGCCCGACCGTCGTTCCTCTCATGCGCGCCGGCATGCGCGATGACCCTCGCGATGCGGGTGAGGTCTGGACCTATCGCGATCCGGCAACGGGCGACGTCGCGCTGCTGCTGTTCAGCGATGCCATCCACAAGCCCGAGACGTTGCCTCCGGCGGTGAGCCTTCAGTCGCCGGCATGGCTGCGCGCGTTCCTGAGTGCGCACAGCGACGAGGTGAAGACGGTGTTCTTCGACATCGCAGGCCCGCATCCGATGCAGGCGACGCCGGACGACATCATCCGAGCGCTCGACGCCTGAGCCCGGTCACGGAGTGCCGTCGAAGACCTCGGACTCCATCGCGTCGTATCCCTCTCCCTGCGGGTCGCCGTGCTGCCCGCCGGAGATCGCATATTCCTCTTCCGGTGAGAGCACGAGCCGGTGGCGGAAGAACAATGCGAAGCCGATCAGGATGACGACGTAGACGATGGCGATCGCGATGATGGCAGGCTGGAATGCGACGTTCAGGAGGAAGCCGACGAAGATCAGCGCCGCGATCACGGCGGCGATGACGGCGCCCGGAATACCCCACGGGCTCCGGTAGGGACGCTGGGCGTTCGGATACTTCTTGCGCAGGATGACGAACGAGATCATCTGCAGGAGGTAGGCGAGTACGGCGCCCCACACGGCGATGTTCAGGACGATCGCACCGGCCACTGCACCCGCACCCTGGTTGAGATTGGTGAGGATGTCGAGCACGAGGAGTGCGAGGAAGCCGATGGCAGCGCCCACAACGAGCGCCACCCACGGGGTCTGCCGCTTGCCGGTGAGGGACAGGAAGCGGGGGTAGTAACCCGCGCGGGAGAGCGAGTACATGTTGCGCCCGTAGGCGAACATGATGCCCTGCAGTGAGGCGAACAACCCGATCAGGGCGAACAGCGCCAAGGCGGCGGCGACACCGTCACCGACGATCGCGCGGAAGCCATCGAGCAGCGGTTCGGCCGAGACACCCATGGCTTCGGCGCCGATCACCCCGGTGTTGAGGAAGAGCACGAGGAGACCGGTCACGATCAGGGTGCCGCGAGCCCAGAATCCGGCGCGCGGGATGTCGCGCACGGGGTTGTGCGACTCTTCGGCTGCCAGCGGCAGCTCTTCGATGCCGAGGAAGAACCACATCGCGAACGGGAGCGCGAACAGGATCGGCAGCACACCGTGCGGGAGGAACTCCGTCTCACCCGGGTCGGGAGCGATGTTCCACAGGGAGTCCCAGGAGAAGGCGCCGGATGTCAGCGCCATGATCGAGAAGACCACGATGATGCCGATCGAGATGATCGACACGATGATCGCGAAGCGGAAAGAGATTGCGGCGCCGGCGGCATTGAGCGCGATGAAGGCGAGGTAGAGGATGATCCACCACGCCCAGTTCGGCATGGAGAATCCGAGTAGCTCGCTGGTGATGGCATCCGCATACGACGCGGAGAAGTAGACGATCACCGCCGTCGTGGCGACGTACTCGATCGTCTCGGCTGCGCCGGTGACGAGACCGCCCCACGGTCCCATTGCCGAGCGGGCGAACGAGTAGGCGCCGCCGGTGTGCGGCATCGCGGCGGCCATCTCACCGATCGAGAAGATCATGCCGTAGTACATGACCACGAGGATCGCGAAGGCGATCAACATGCCGCCGAAGCCGGCGGAGGCGATGCCGAAGTTCCAGCCGGAGAAGTCGCCCGAGATGACGGCAGCCACGGCGAGGCCCCAGAGGCCCCAGACTCCCGCCGATCGTTTGAGCGTTCGCTTCTCGAAATAGCCGTCGCCGGCGCGGGTATAGGTCGCGCCCGCGACCTTTTTCGATCCGTGATGCGAGGATGACTTCGGCTCGGACATGCGACCTCCGGGGGAGTCGTGTGCGTCCGTGGACGCTTCGGGAGGGCGCCCGCCGACGCCTTGCCGAAATTGTGGCGTCTATTGGTAGGTCCTGTCTACCTTTGGAGGTAAGTTCCTCGTTACAGTTGAGTGCGTCGACCGGATGATCCTCGTCGTCCGACGCGCGACAGGAGGAGATCGGATGCCGGGCAACCTCACCACCGCAGAGTTGGATGCCGCGATCGAGGCAGGCGAGATCGACACCGTGATCGTCGCCTTCGCCGACGCGCAGGGCCGTCTCGTCGGCAAACGAGTCTCTGCGCGGATGTGGCGCGATGTCGTTCTGCCTGACGGTGCGGAGGCCTGCAACTACCTGCTCTCGGTCGATGTCGACCTGAACACCGTCGACGGGTACGCGATGTCGAGTTGGGAGAAGGGCTACGGCGACATGCTGATGCTCCCCGACACCGCAACGCTGCGCCGCATCCCATGGCAGCCCGGCACCGCGCTCGTGATGGCCGATCTCGCCTGGGAGGACCGAGCCACCGTCGTGCAGTCGCCGCGCGGCATTCTGAACCGCCAGCGCGAGCGGCTCGCCGAGCACGGCCTGATCGGCTACGCCGCCACCGAACTGGAGTTCATCGTCTTCGACGACTCGTACCGGGATGCCTGGGCCAAGGGCTATCGGTCGCTGACGCCGTCGACCGACTACAACGTCGACTACAACCTGCTGGCGACCACCCGCATCGAGCCGCTCCTGCGCGATATCCGCAACGGCATGGAGGGTGCAGGGCTCTACAGCGAAGGGGTCAAGGGCGAGTGCAACCTCGGGCAGCAGGAGATCGGCTTCCGCTATGCCGAGGTGCTCGAAACCGCGGATCAGCACACGATCTACAAGAACGGGGCGAAGGAGATCGCCGACCGTCACGGCAAAGCGCTGACCTTCATGGCGAAGTTCAACGAGCGCGAGGGCAACAGCTGCCACATCCACCTGTCGGTGCGCGGCGAAGATGGCGCCGCGGTCATGGCCGGCGACGGAGAGCACGGGTTCAGCCCGCTGATGGGGCACTGGATCGCGGGAGTGCTGGCCACCTTGCGCGAGTTCACGCTGCTGTACGCGCCGACGATCAACTCCTACAAGCGCTTCGCGAAGGGGTCGTTCGCGCCCACCGGGGTGGCCTGGGGAATCGATAACCGCACGTGCGCGCTGCGCGTGGTCGGCCATGGCGCGGGGCTCCGGGTGGAGAACCGCGTTCCTGGCGGCGACGTCAACCCCTACCTCGCAATCTCGGCGATCATCGCCGGTGGCCTGTACGGCATCGAGAACGAACTGCCGCTGCCCGACCCGCTCGCAGGTAATGCCTACGCCTCGGGGGCCGACACCCTGCCGACGACGTTGCGGGATGCGGCACGCCTGTTCTCCGAGTCGCCGATCGCGCGGGCGGCGTTCGGAGACGACGTCGTCGAGCACTACCTCAACCAGGCGCGCATCGAGGTCGAGGCCTTCGACGCGGCCGTGACCGATTGGGAGCGGGTTCGTGGCTTCGAACGACTCTGAGGCGCCGGGCGGGTATTCGCGCCGGCCCGTGATCGGGCTCACCACCTACCTCGAACGCGCGAAGCAGGGAGTGTGGGACGTGCGGGCGGGCTTCCTGCCGCAACAATACTTCGACGGCGTGACGGCATCCGGCGGGGTCGCCGTGCTGCTGCCGCCGCAGCCGTCGGCGCAGGCCGCAGCGGCGTCGGTCCTCGACGGGCTCGACGGCCTGATCCTCACCGGCGGTCTCGACGTGCAGCCCGAGCTCTACGGAGCCGAGCGGCATCCTCTCACCGATCCCGCCCGACCCGACCGCGACGACTGGGAGCTCGCGCTGTTCCGCGGGGCACAGGAGCGCGGCATTCCCGTGTTCGGCATCTGCCGCGGGCTGCAGCTCATCACCGTCGCGCTCGGCGGCACGCTGCACCAGCATCTGCCCGATGCGCTCGGAACCGAGCGGTATCGCGTCGGAGGGGGCGTGTTCGCGACGAACACCGTCGACGTCGCCGAGGGCACCCGGCTCGCGCAGCTGATCGGCGCGGGCCCGTTCGACGTCCACAGCTATCACCACCAGGGCGTCGACCGCCTGGGTGAGGGGGTCATCGTCACCGCGCGCACCGACGACGGCCTGGTGCAGGCCTTTGAGAGCAAGGATGGCTCGGTGCTCGCGGTCCAGTGGCATCCCGAGGAGAACACCGCTGACCGCCGCCTCTTTCTGGGGCTGGTGGCCGCCGCTTCCGTGTATGCCGAACAACGTATGTCGACGGAGGTATGTGCATGAGCTTCACCGTGGTGAACCCCGCGACGGGCGTCGCGATCCGGGAGGTCGCGCGTGCCGACGTCGCCCTGGTCGACGAGGCCGTCGCTCGCGCCGTCATCGCACAACGGGCATGGGCGGGGTTGGCGCCGCTCGCACGGGCCGAGGCATTGCGAGCATTCGCTCGCGCGATCGAGCAGCACGGTGAGGAGCTGGCGCGGCTCGAGGTGGCGAACTCCGGGCATCCGATCTCATCCGCCCGCTGGGAGGCTGCGCACGTCGCGCAGGTGCTCAACTACTACTCCGGGTCGCCGGAACGTCTGATCGGGCAGCAGATTCCGGTGGCGGGCGGACTCGATGTGACCTTCCACGAGCCGTACGGCGTGGTCGGGGTCATCGTGCCGTGGAACTTCCCCATGACGATCGCCTCATGGGCATTTGCGCCGGCGCTTGCGGCCGGCAATGCGGTCGTACTCAAGCCCGCCGAGCTCACACCGCTGACGGCCCTCCGCATCGGTGAGCTCGCGCTCGAGTCGGGCCTCCCCGAGGGGCTGTTCACGGTGATCACCGGGTCGGGGTCAGTGGTCGGGCAACGTTTCGTGAGCCACCCCGACGTGCGGAAGGTCGTCTTCACCGGATCGACGGAGGTGGGCGTCTCGGTCGCGGCCGACTGCGCGCGGCTCCTCAAGCCCGTCACCCTCGAACTCGGCGGGAAAAGCGCGAACATCGTCTTCGCCGACGCCGACTTGGAGAAGGCCGCGGCGGCGACTCCCGGCTCGGTGTTCGACAACGCCGGACAGGACTGCTGTGCCCGCAGCCGCCTGCTCGTGCAGCGGAGCGTCTACGACCGCTTCCTCGAACTGCTCGAACCCGCGGTCGCCGCGTGGCGTGTGGGAGACCCCGAGCGCGAAGACACCGAGATGGGGCCGCTCATCTCGGCCGCCCACCGCGACACCGTTGCATCCTTCGTCGACGACGCCAGGGTGGCGTTCCGCGGGGCGGCGCCGACCGGCGACGGGTTCTGGTTCGCGCCGACGGTGGTTCTGGCGGACCCTGGTGACCGGGTCGCCCAGCAGGAGATCTTCGGGCCGGTGCTCACGGTGATGCCGTTCGACGACGAAGCCGATGCCATTCGACTCGCCAACGACACCGCGTTCGGCCTCGCAGGCTCGATCTGGACCGAAAGCCTCGGCCGGGGCATCCGGGTATCGCGCGCCGTGCGCAGCGGAGTGCTGTCGGTCAATTCGCACTCGTCGGTGCGGTACACGACACCCTTCGGCGGGATGAAGGCGTCTGGCCTCGGGCGTGAGCTCGGCCCCGACGCCTCCGAGCACTTCACCGAGACCAAGAACGTCTTCTACGCCACGGATGCCCCGTGACAGGGGCAGGCGGTTACGCCCGGCACACGAGTGACGTGCAGCAGCAGAACGGAGTACAGGGATGGATCTGACGCAGCGATTGAAGGACCGGGTCGCCATCATCACGGGTGGTGCCTCCGGCATCGGACTCGCCACGGCCCGTCGATTCGCGGCCGAGGGAGCGGTGGTCGTGATCGCCGACCTCGATCCGACCAGCGGAGAGGCCGCGGCATCCGAAGTGGGTGGCGTGTATCGACACGTGAATGTGGCGGACGAGGCGTCGGTCGATGCCCTCTTCGACGGCGTGGCCGATGAGTTCGGCCGTCTCGACATCGCGTTCAACAACGCCGGAATCTCGCCGCCTGACGATGACTCGATCGAGACCACCGAGCTGCCCGCGTGGGATCGGGTGCAGGACGTCAACCTCAAGAGCGTCTACCTCTGCTCGCGTGCGGCACTGCGTCACATGGTGCCGGCGGGCCGCGGATCGATCATCAACACCGCGTCGTTCGTCGCGTTGCTGGGATCGGCGACGTCGCAGATCAGCTACACGGCGTCGAAGGGCGGAGTGCTCGCGATGACGCGCGAACTCGGGGTGCAGTTCGCTCGTCAAGGGATCAGGGTCAATGCCCTCTGCCCGGGTCCGGTGAATACGCCGCTGCTCCAGGAGCTGTTCGCCAAGGATCCCGAACGAGCCCAGCGCCGGCTCGTGCACGTGCCGATGGGGCGGTTCGCCGAGCCCGAGGAGATGGCGGCGGCCGTGGCGTTTCTCGCGTCGGACGATGCATCGTTCATGACCGCGACGGCCTTCGTGGTCGACGGCGGCATCACCAA
>JAHIOK010000204.1 GCA_018895315.1 Actinomycetota bacterium
CGGCGGCACGTTCACCCTCACCAACACCGGTTCGCGCGGAGAGCTGTTCGACACCCCCGTGGTGTTCCTGCCGCAGTCCGCGATCCTCGGCACCGGTGTCGTGGTGAAGCGCCCAGGAGTCGTATCGGTCGACGGCAAGGACGCGATCTCGGTGCGTTCATACGTCTACCTGGCGCTGTCGTACGACCACCGTGTCGTCGACGGTGCGGACGCTGCCCGCTTCCTCGGCTCGATGAAGTCCCGCCTCGAAGCGGCGAACTTCGAGGCGGATCTCGGTATCTGAGCAACGCGACACCCTCATGCTGGCTGCTCCGCCGTCCCCGTGACGTCGCGGAGCAGCCAGTTGTCGTTGGAGCGGACGATAACCACGAACTGTGCCGGAGTGCCGTGATCGAGTGCCTCGACGCGCAGCACCGCGGCACCGCCGAACTCGTCGATCACCACGATCGATCGCCGCTCCGGCGCAAGATCGACCGCGCCCGCGGGGATCGCGCGACCCGCATCCTCCTGAATGCCGGACAGACACGCAGCATCGGAGGCACACGCACCACGGGCGACGAGAAGCGCATCGGTGATCGCGACCAGGTCGTGCGATAGGTCGGCACCGGTGCTCGGATCGGCCGACGCATCTTCGCCCGCTGCCGTCGGCGCCCCGCTGCTGATGACCCCGGGTGAGCGTGGCGCCTCACCCGGCACAGCAGAGTTGCTCGCGTCGCCCGGCCACAGCAAGCCGACGGCCGCGATCGCGCACGCCACGCAGGCGGCCAGCAGCCAGGGGCGCCCTCGACTCCGCTTCGCGTCGCCCGACTGCCTGCGCATGCCGCGCAGCCGGGTGCGCAACGCCGACACCGTCGTGGACAGCAGCTCAGCGAAGTCAGCGTCGAGGTGCCGTGACATCCGGCTCCACCATGGGGGTGCGATCTCGAGCATCGCTTCGTCGTCGGCGGCATCCACGAGCCGGTCGAACGTGAGCGCGCGCGCCCGGACCGCGGCGAATACCGTCGTGACCAGCGGTTCGGGATCCGCCGCCTGAAACAGCGCTTCCTCGAGCACGTCAGACTCCCTGACGAGCACGCGAGTGTCTTCGGCAAGAGCCGCGACCCGCGAGACGGCGACCGCCACGGAGCCGACCTCGCCGGGGCGAAGTCGGGTGAGCATGGTGGCGGCGGAAACCCCGGCGTTCTCATCGCCGCCGAGCACGAGCACCGGCCGACCGGCATCCGTGAGCCACCACTCTCCCGACGTCACGGATCGGGTGCGGTCATGCGAGTCCGCCAACCCGCGAGCGATGCTCACCGCGACCGTGACTGCCTCACCGTCCGACAGCGGCATGTCGCCTCGGGCTCGCCGCTCCAGAAAGCTGCGCAGGCGCTCGGTGCAGACCGGGAGCACCACATCATGTCCGTCGAGCCGCCGCCGCACATCCAACGGGGCGAGCACATGGCTGTCCACGGCACCCCGCCACCCCGGCCAGTTCTCGAGAAGCGCGGCGTCGACGAGCAGCCGGATCGAGCCGTCGGTCATCCGCGCGAGGACTCCGGCCCATGGCGAATCCGGAGGAGCCACCCGTCTGATGACCATCGGAACACCCTGGTCCTCATCAGGGTAGGAAGTCTGATCGCTGGTCACACCACACAGTGTCGAGTGCGGAGGCACCTGCGCGAGCTCGCTCCAGAGAATCCGTGGAGAGCGCTCGGTCGCGGCATCCTGTGCAGGAAACGATGGGACGCTCGGTCGGAAAGGTAGGCTGGGATCATGGCAGCCCGTAGTTCCGCACCCGATAAAGGTCCCGGTTTCTTTTCACAGATCAAGACCCTCTTCCGCTTCACGAAGGAGGCCTACGGCTGGCTGCCGTGGTTGCTCGTCGGAATCCTCGTCGCCGGCATCGGAATCGGTGTCCTGATCGGCTTCCTGATCCCGCCCGTCGCGATCTGGAGCGTCATTCTCTGGGGCGTCACCGGTCTCATGCTGGGCGTGCTCGGCGCACTGATGACGATGACGCGTCTGTCGACGACAGCGATGTACAAGAAGATCGACGGGATGCCGGGAGCTGCCGGCCATGTCCTCTCCAGCTCGCTCGGGCGCAGCTGGCAGGCCAGCGACACCCCCGTGGGCGTCAACCCCAAGACGCAGGAAGCCGTCTATCGTGCGGTCGGTCGCGGTGGTGTGGTCGTCGTCGGCGAGGGCGCACGCGGGCGGCTGACCCGTCTGGTCAACGAGGAGCGCTCGAAGGCGCAGCGCGTCGCCACCGGTGTGCCCGTCACCGTCCTGTACGTCGGACACGGCGAGGACGAGGTCACGATCGCGAAACTCGGACCCACCATCAAGGGGCTCCCAAAGGCGATCGACAAGTCGACGATGGCAGCGGTCATCAAGCGGCTCGACTCGGTCTCGCAGTCCCTGGCTTCGATGCCGATCCCGAAGGGCATCGACCCCACCAAGGCGCGCGCACCGCGCCCTCGCTGAGCATCGCGGCTGTGTCGCCGAAACGTCCGATCAGCGACGGACCAGGATGGTCCCGACCGCCTTGTCATGCAGTCCGCGCTGGTCGGGGTCCCAGATCACGGCGGGGATGACCAGGGCGAGCAGCACCGTGCGGATGAGCGGCCGCCAGAGGCCGACCCAGCCACCCTGCACGAGAACGAGACGCATCCCGAGGGCGCGATGCCCCGGGCTACCGCCGATCGTCGGGATGAAGAGCACCTGAACGATCACGAACACCGCGAGGGTCGCCATGCTGTCGTAGCTGAAGAAAGCAATGGAGATCACGAGGGCGCAGGCCCAGTCGATCGCGAGCGCGCCCAGCCGTCGACCCACCCGTGCGACGCTTCCGCTGCCGGTGGCGGGAAGACCGAGGCGCTCCCCCGGATACGTCGAATCACTGGGATAGTCGGTCACACATCAAGCCTATTCGGCGACGCGTAACACGCCCGAAACATGAGTGATACGGTCGAGCAATCCCCTCTCGATAGGTTTTCAGAGCCTGCGGTGAGTAGGCCCGTTCCACACCCGATCTTGGAGACGTCATGTTCAAAGATTCTTCCGAGGTGCTCAAGTTCATCAAGGACGAGGACGTCAAGTTCCTCGATATCCGCTTCACGGATCTTCCTGGTGTCCAGCAGCACTTCAACATTCCGGCCTCGACGGTTGACGAGGAGTTCTTCACCGTCGGCCAGTTGTTCGACGGCTCCTCGATCCGCGGCTTCGCGAACATCCACGAGTCGGACATGCAGCTGATTCCGGACGTGTCGACGGCGTATGTCGATCAGTTCCGCGAAGCCAAGACGCTGATCATGATCTTCGACATCTACAACCCGCGCAACGGCGAGATCTACCACAAGGACCCGCGTCAGGTCGCCAAGAAGGCCGAGAAGTACCTCGCCTCGACGGGCATCGCCGACACGGCGTTCTTCGCCCCCGAAGCAGAGTTCTACATCTTCGACGACGTCCGCTACGAAGTGAAGCAGAACTCCAGCTTCTACAGTGTCGACGCCGAAGAGGGCGCGTGGAACACCGGCCGCGTCGAAGAAGGCGGAAACCTCGGAAACAAGACGCCCTACAAGGGTGGATACTTCCCGGTCAGCCCCGTCGACAAGACGGCCGACCTGCGCGACGACATCACTCTCAAGCTCATCGAGGCGGGTTTCACCCTCGAGCGCTCGCACCACGAGGTCGGCACCGGTGGTCAGCAGGAGATCAACTACCGCTTCGACACGATGGTGCACGCGGCCGACGACATCCTGAAGTTCAAGTACATCGTCAAGAACGTCTCCGAGCAGTGGGGCAAGTCGGCGACCTTCATGCCGAAGCCGCTGTTCGGCGACAACGGCTCGGGCATGCACGTGCACCAGTCGCTGTGGAGCGACGGAAAGCCGCTGTTCTACGACGAGGCGGGCTATGGCGGGCTCTCCGACACCGCCCGCTGGTACATCGGCGGTCTGCTGGCGCACGCGCCCGCCGTCCTCGCCTTCACGAACCCCACACTGAACAGCTACCGTCGCCTGGTCAAGGGCTACGAGGCTCCGGTCAACTTGGTCTACTCGGCCGGAAACCGGTCC
>JAHIOK010000205.1 GCA_018895315.1 Actinomycetota bacterium
GCCGACCTCGAGCGCCTGCACATCCTCACCCGTGCCGATGTGACGACCCGGAACAAGCGGAAGGCCGCCCGGCTTTCCGGCGCGTACGACGACATCGAGCGGCGCATCGTCGAACTCGCCGAGCAGGAGTCGCTCGATGCGATGCGGCCCGCGCTCGACGGCAACCGCATCCAGGAGATCCTCGGGATCAGCCCCGGCCGCGAGGTCGGCGAGGCCTACCGTTTCCTGATGGAGCTGCGTCTGGACGAAGGCGTCGTCGATGAGGATGCCGCAGAGCAGCGCCTGCGCGCCTGGTGGGCCGCGCGTTAGCGATCTCCGCGGGTTGTGCGCTGCATATTCCGGGGCCCGATCGGGGGGTTTCCGACCTACACTGGGAGCCAGCGCCGTCACTGCCGATCGGAGCGCCATGTCTTCGCCGTGGTCTTCTCGAACCGGGATTCAACCGGGTTCTTCACGACTGCTCATCGCGCGTGCCCATGAGGAGTTCGCCTCCGGAAACGATGCCCGTCTCGGAGACGTCCGGGGAATGGTGCAGGACAGCTGGCGTCGTTCCTTCGCCCACCTCGTGGGCGTCGAGGGACTGCCGCCCGTGGCGCTCACGGCCGAAGAGCTCGAGAATCACCGCCGTGAACACCCGCTGTCCGGCGCGATCGAAATGATCCGCGCACTCCTCATTCCCGGTGACCCTGCCGAGTCCGGTGTCGTCGTCGCGGTGGGGGATGCCGCGGGGCGGCTGCTGTGGGTCGAGGGTGACCGCGGCATCCGGACGCTCACCGGCGAGATGGGTTTCGTTCCGGGGGCCTCGTGGGCAGAGGATGCCGTCGGCACATCCGCTCCGGGCACGGCGCTGACCCTCGGGCGGACCGTGCAGATCCGCGGTGCCGAGCACTACAACCGTCTCGTCCAGCCGTGGTCGTGCACGGCGGTGCCTGTGCACGACCCAGAGACCCGCCGCATCCTCGGAGTGATCGACGTCACCGGCGACGAACAGGTCGTGACTCCACAGGCGCAGCTGCTGGTGGATGCGACGGCCCGGGCGGTCGAAGGACAACTGCTGCTCGCCCGCATCCGAGCCAGGCAGGACGCGCCGCGCCGCCGCGCCCGCCGTCAACAGGCCGAGACCGTCCGCGCGACGCTGCGGGTGCTGGGGCGCGACCGCGCCCTGCTCGAGGTCGCGAGCGAGGGGGCGGAGCGGATCACCGAGCTCGGCGCCCGGCATGCCGAACTGCTGCTGATGCTCGCCACGCACCGCCAAGGGCTCTCGGCGGAACGGCTCGGCGAGCTCGTCTACGGCGATGCGGAGACCTCGACCGTGCAGGCATCCGTCACGCTCCGCGCCGAGATGGTGCGTCTGCGCAAAGTGCTCGAGAAGAACGCGCCGGCCCTCGTGCCGGTGTCGCGGCCGTACCGGCTGACCGCGGAGCTCGAAACCGATGCCCACCAGGTTCTTTCACTGCTCGATCGCGGCGCTCACCGGGTGGCGCTCGCGGCCTATCCCGGCGATGTGCTGCCCGATTCCCAGGCACCCGGAGTCGCCGAGTACCGCGACTCGGTCCGTCGCGCCGTGCGGGAGGCGCTCATGGCGGAAGCCAGCCTCGACGTGCTCCTCGCCTACGCCGACACCGATGCGGGCGCCTGCGACGGAGAAGTGCTGCGGCTCTGCCTGCAGATGCTTCCGGCGCGCTCTCCGCGTCGTGCCGGGCTGGTCGCGCGGATAGAGAAGATCGACGCACTCGACTGAGACCTTCGCCGATTCGTCCGCTGAGACACCGCAACACGATGCAACGTTGCGCGGCGTACCGTCGGGGCATCCGCGCGACTCAGCCAGTCGCGGCTTGATCCGTCGAAGAAGACAGAGGAGACAGCATGACCATCGTCGAAGAGGGCGTATCCAGCGTCTACGCCGCACCCAACACCCGGGGCGCGGTCGCCGACTATCGCCCCCGCTACGGGCACTACATCGGCGGCGAGTTCGTCGAACCGGTCAAGGGCCAATACTTCGAGAACGTCTCGCCGGTCAACGGCAAGGTGTTCACCGAGGTCGGCCGCGGCACCGTCGAAGACATCGACCGCGCGGTGGATGTCGCGTGGAAGGCCTTCGAATCGTGGAAGCGCACCACGCCGGCCGAGCGCTCGGTCATCTTGAACAAGATCGCCGACCGCATCGAGGAGAACCTCGAGAAGATCGCCGTCGCCGAGACCTGGGACAACGGCAAGCCCGTCCGCGAGACGCTCGCCGCCGACATCCCGCTCGTCATCGATCACTTCCGCTACTTCGCCGGCGTGCTCCGTGCCCAGGAGGGCTCGCTCAGCCAGATCGACGAAGACACCGTCGCGTATCACTTCAACGAGCCGCTCGGCGTGGTCGGGCAGATCATCCCGTGGAACTTCCCCATCCTGATGGCCACGTGGAAGCTCGCCCCGGCTCTCGCCGCCGGCAACTGCGTCGTGATGAAGCCCGCTGAGCAGACGCCGGCATCGATCATGTTCCTGTTCGACATCATCGGAGACCTGCTGCCGCCCGGTGTCATCAACATCGTCAACGGCTTCGGCATCGAGGCCGGTGCGCCCCTCGCGCAGCACAAGCGCATCCGCAAGGTCGCCTTCACGGGTGAGACCACCACGGGGCGCCTGATCATGCAGTATGCCGCGCAGAACCTCATTCCCGTCACGCTCGAACTCGGGGGCAAGAGCGCGAACGTTTTCTTCGAGGATGTCGCCCGCCAGAAGGACGACTACTACGACAAGGCGCTCGAGGGCTTCACATTCTTCGCTCTCAATGGCGGCGAAGTCTGCACCTGCCCGTCACGCGCCCTCATCCAGCGCTCGATCTACGACCAGTTCCTGGGCGATGGACTGGAGCGCGTCGGCAAGATCATCCAGGGCAACCCGCTGGACCCGGCGACCATGATCGGTGCGCAGGCGTCCAACGACCAGCTCGAGAAGATCCTCAGCTACATCGACATCGGCAAGGCCGGCGGGGCGAAGCTGCTCATCGGCGGCGAGCGGGTCGACCTCGGAGGCGACCTCAGCGGCGGGTACTACATGCAGCCGACGGTGTTCGAGGGCACGAACGACATGCGGATCTTCCAGGAGGAGATCTTCGGCCCGGTCGTCTCGGTCACCTCGTTCGAGGACTTCGACGACGGCATCGACATCGCCAACGACACCCTCTACGGCCTCGGCGCCGGTGTGTGGAGCCGCTCGGGCGACACGGCCTACCGAGCCGGACGTGCGATCGAGGCCGGTCGCGTCTGGACCAACACGTATCACCAGTACCCCGCGCACGCCGCGTTCGGTGGATACAAGCAGTCCGGCATCGGCCGCGAGAACCACCTGAAGATGCTCGATCACTACCAGCAGACGAAGAACCTGCTGGTGTCGTACGCCGAAGGGGCGATGGGCTTCTTCTAAACCCGGACCACGTGGGTGAGCCCGGGGGGGAGGCTCACCCACGCGTCCGGACCGGCGCAGGTTTGGCGCAGAACCGAAGGAGAGCAGCATGGTCAGCATCGGGACGTACCAGCGGGTCGCCGTCACGGATGCCGCGGCATCCCTGCTTCGCGATCTCACCGTCACCTACGGGCCGTTGATGTTCCACCAGTCCGGCGGGTGCTGCGACGGGAGCGCGCCCATGTGCTTTCCGGTGGGCATGTTCATCACCGGCTCGAGCGACGTGCACTTGGGCACCCTGGAGGTGTCGGGGCTCGACCCCATCGAGGTCTACATCTCGTCGGCGCAGTTCGAATACTGGAAGTACACGCACATCACGATCGACGAGGTGCCCGGCCGCGGTGCCGGATTCAGCGTCGAGGGGCCGACGGGGCACCGCTTCATTATCCGCTCACGCATGCTGAACCCCGCGGAGCTCGAGTACTTCGGCCTGCGCTGACCCCCCTCCCACCCCTCGTCCCTTTCCGTTTACGAACGGTTTTTGTCGCCCCGCATCGATCGAGAGCGACGAAAACCGTTCGTAAACGGACTGGTGGAGGTGGGGCCTGAGGGCTAGAGCCACCCGTTCTGCTCGGCGACCCGTGCGGCATCGGCACGATTGCGCCCGCCGGTCTTGCCGATCGCGGCCGAGAGATGGTTGCGCACGGTGCCCTCGGAAAGGTGCAGGATGCGGGCGATGTCGGCGTTGGATCCGCCCGTGCGAGCGATCGAGAGCACATCGGTCTCGCGCTCGGTGAGTGGCGAATCGCCCTGCGCGAGAGACTCGGCCGCCAGGGTGGGGTCGACCACGCGGAGCCCCTGAGAAACGCGACGCACGGCGTCGGCGAGCTGTGCGGCCGGGGTGTCTTTCACGACGAAGCCGGCGGCCCCGGCCCGTATCGCTCGTTTCAGGTATCCGGGGCGACCGAAGGTCGTCACGATGATCACCCGGATCGACGGCATCGCCGCCCGCAGCTGAGCGGCCGCGGCGATGCCGTCGATCCCGGGCATCTCGATGTCGAGCATCGCGACATCGGGCAGCGCCGACTGCGCGGCGGCGAGCACGTCGTCGCCGCGGCCGACCTCGGCGACGACATCGATATCCGATTCGAGGCCGAGCAGCGCGGAGAGCGCGCCGCGCACGAGCGCCTGATCGTCGGCGATCAGCAGCCGGATCGGCGTCACAGCGTCACCCTCAGGTTGAAGCCGCCGAGGTCGCTCCGGCCCACCGACATCCGTCCTCCGGCCGTCTCCACGCGCTCGCGAAGGCCCTCGAGTCCGGTCGAGGTGGACGAGCCCGCGCGGGGGCCCACTCCGTCGTCGGCGATCTCGACCTCGTGGGTACCCAGGCGCACACGGCAGACGGATGCCGCGGCATGACGCACGACGTTGGTGATGCCCTCGCGCACGATCCAGCCGGCGAGTTCGCGGTGTTCGGGAGAGACGGCGTCTGTCGACGAGGGCAGTTCTGTGGCGATGCCGGCGGCGTCGAGCGCGACCCGCGCGGCGGCGAGCTCGCTGCTCACGGTGACCCCACGGAACCCGGCGACCGTCGAGCGCACATCGGCCAGAGCGCCGCGGGCGAGTCCCTCGACCTCTCCGATCTCGGTTTTCGCGCGCGCGGGGTCGATGTCGATCAGGCGGCCGGCCAGTTCGGCCTTGACCGTGATCACGGTGAGGGAATGCCCGAGAATGTCGTGGATATCGCGGGCCACCCGCCCTCGCTCGCGCTCGGCAGCGAGCACGGCCATCTGGTCTTGCGTGGCTTGCAGCTTGTTGATCGCGGCCATCGTGCGGGCGAACGCGGCCATCATCAGGGAGATCGAAACGACGATCACGGGCATGAGCAGCACATC
This sequence comes from Actinomycetota bacterium, assembly GCA_018895315.1. GTDB lineage: Bacteria > Actinomycetota > Actinomycetes > Actinomycetales > Microbacteriaceae > Microbacterium. Next base: position 5,289 of record JAHIOK010000205.1, read on the forward strand.
GTCATGCCAGCCGCCGTCTTGCGCCACTGCGCAGGCGAGCGCGAGCGCGCCGAGCAGACCGATCAGCATCCAGGTGAGGCGCCACGGCAATGCGCACATGCCGATGATCACCCCGACATAGGTCCAGACACCGGCCATCCCCCAGCCGAGCCAGGGAATGAAAGCGAAGGACAGGGCGAACATGGCGGCGCAGAGGGCGAGACGACCGCGCGTCGGCAGCGTCCATGAGATCGGAGCGGCCGCAAGAAAAGCGAGGCTGAACACGATGATCAACCCGACCCCGACGACCGAAGCCAGAACAGTGGGGCTGTTGGCGATGACCTCGGCTCCGACGGTCAGCATCCAGAACATCGAGAACAACGCTCCGATGTACCAGCTTCGCGATTGCCGCGCCCACAGCACCCCCGGAAAGGTGGTGCGCGGGTCGGGCCCGTCCGAGGCGGACCGCACGGGCCAGCCCGGTCCGAATCGACGGGAATCGGATGCTGCGGCTGCGCGACCCTCGCCGGCTGCGGGTGCCTCCGCCGCTGACTTGCTCACCATGACTTCACCCTAGATCTGGTCGGTCGCACGGGCGTGCTGCGCTCTGCGAGCCGGGTGCCCGCGTTATACGCGCTGGGTGTCGCGGCGGAAGAAGAACACGGTGCCCCCGAGGAAGATGAGGAACCAGACCACGGCGTTCACGAGCGCCCAGATGTCGAACGCGTCGCCGGTGAGGGGAGCGCGTGCAATCTGGCTGATGCCGTACACCGGCGTGAACTTCGCGATCGTCTGGACGAAGTCCGGCATGCTGCTGATCGGGTAGAAGAGTCCGCCGATGAAGGCGAGCATCACGATCACGAGGCTGGTGATCTGGGCGGCGTTCTCGCCGGGAACCATGTATCCGACCATGAGGCCGAGGGTCGTGAACACCGCGCCGGCGAGCAGCCAGCCGGCGAGACCCGTGACGATCCACTGCGCCGCGGACAGGTCGATGCCGCTGAGGGCACCCGCGGTGAACGTCGCGGCCACCGCGACGAGTCCGAGCAGCATGCCGGCGATCATTTTGATCAGCACGTTCACGAAGGGGTTCAGCGGCGTCAGTCGCAGCTGTCTGCTCCACCCTTGCGCACGTTCCACGGCGACGGATGCTCCTGTCTGTGTGGCCGACATCATTGCGCCGTACATAGCCATCGACACCATGATGTAGGCACCGACCGAAGGCCCACCGTCGGCGAGGGGCGTTGCGGTGAGCGGGGTCTCGCGCAGCGGATAGCCGACGATGAAGAACATCATCACGGGGAAGATCAGCGTGAAGATCAGCGTGCGCCGGTTGCGGAGCTTGCGTCGCAACTCGATGCCCAGATAGGTGAGGGTGAAGCCGCCGAACGGCGGCACGCGGCGCTCGAGGCTCACCCGGGCGGCGGACGATGCGGTCGTGCTCATGATGAGGCTCCTTCGGAGGTGAGGGCGATGAACACGCTCTCGAGGTTCTGTGCCGCGATCTCGACGTCGCGGGCGGGGGTCTGGGTGAGGAGATGGCGGGCGACCGCGTCGGAGTCGCCCGTGTGAATCGTGATGCGGTCGCCCTGGATGTCGACACTCTCGACGGAGCTCAGGGCGGCGAGTGCCACCGGATCGGCGCCGGGGAGTGTCGCGTGCACGATCCGTCCCGAGACGAGGTTCTTGATCTCGGCGGTCGCGCCGTCGGCGACGATCTTGCCCCGGCTCATGAGGACGATGCGGTCGGCGTACTCGTCGGCCTCGTCGAGGTAGTGCGTCGCGAAGAGCACCGTGCGCCCGCGGGCGGCATCGGCACGGATGGCGCTCCAGAACGCCCGGCGTCCCTCGACATCCATTCCCGTAGTCGGCTCGTCGAGGATCAGCAGGCCGGGGTCGGAGAGCAATGCCATCGCGAAGCGGAGACGCTGCTGCTGCCCGCCCGAGCACACGCCGACCTTGCGGTTCGCGATTTCTGTGATCCCGGCCCGCTCGAGCACTTCGGCGATCGGCCGGGTGTCGGCGAACAGACTGGCCGTCAGCTGCAGCGTTTCGCGCACCGTGATGTCTTTGAGCAGACCTCCGGTCTGCAGCACGGCCGAGACGAAGCCGCGGGCGATCGCGGCGCGGGGGGTGTGTCCGAACACCCGCACGTCGCCGGTGTCGGGCTGGGTCAGGCCCAGGATCATGTCGATCGTCGTGGTCTTGCCGGCGCCATTCGGACCGAGGAATGCGACGATCTCGCCTTGGCGCACCGTCAGGTCGACGCCATTGACCGCCTGTACGGCGCCGAAGTGCTTGGTGAGTTGGGTGGCCGCGACGGCGGGAATGGAGGTATCCGGTGTGGGCACGGAATCGCTGGGGCGTGTGATGGTGGGCATGCCCCCACTCTGGCAACGAGACCGCTCGGATGCCTCGGCCTCCCGTCACGGCACATCCGTGACAGTCGTCACGGATGTGCCGTGCCCGAGGCATCCGGTGTCATCGCAATTGGGTTTCAGTCTCGTTACGAAACGTTCACTCGATTGCTGTGAGCACGCTGAGGGCGCAAGATGTCGGGAAGGCCGCGCCCTCCCGTCGCGGTCACTTCTTCCACAGCAGAGGTTGCACACATATGACAACGCATCACTCCTCGCGCGGCCGTCTCGGCCTCGCCGTCGGGGCGCTCGGCGCTTCGGCCCTCCTGCTCGCCGGATGCAGCGGCAGCGGCGGCGGCACGGCCTCGGGCGGCAGTTCCGGTCAGCCTCTCATCGTCGGCACGACCGACAAGATCACGTCGATCGACCCGGCCGGCTCGTACGACAACGGTTCGTTCGCCGTGATGAACCAGGTCTACCCGTTCCTGCTCAACAGCAAGTACGGCACCTCTGATGTGACCCCCGACATCGCGGCATCGGCCGAATTCACTTCGCCGACCGAGTACACCGTGAAGCTCAAGCCGGGCCTGAAGTTCGCGAACGGTCACGACCTGACCTCGTCCGACGTCAAGTTCTCGTTCGACCGGCAGGTGAAAATCGCCGACCCGAACGGCCCTTCCTCGCTGCTCGGCAACCTCGTGAGCGTCGCCGCTCCGGATGACACGACCGTGGTGTTCACGCTGAAGAATGCGAACGACCAGATCTGGCCCCAGATCCTGTCGAGCCCGGCGGCGCCGATCGTCGACGAACAGGTCTTCTCGGCGACCGCCGTGACGCCCGACGCCGACATCGTCAAGGGCAACGCATTCGCCGGTCAGTACGTGATCGACTCGTACAAGGTCAACGAGCTCATCTCCTACAAGCCCTACGCGGGCTATCAGGGCGAGCTCGGCGCCGCGGCCAATGCGGGCATCTCGGTGAAGTACTACGCCGATGCCTCGAACATGAAGCTCGACATCGGCAACGGTGACATCGACGTCGCCTACCGAAGCCTGACCGCGACGGATGTGGCCGACCTCAAGAAGAACGACAAGGTGAAGATCGTCGACGGCCCCGGCGGTGAGATCCGCTACATCACGTTCAACTTCAACACCATGCCGTTCGGCGCGACGACTGCGGATGCCGATGCCAAGAAGTCCCTCGCCGTACGTCAGGCGATGGCTGACCTGGTCGACCGTCAGGCGCTGTCGACCGATGTCTACAAGGGCACCTACACCCCCCTGTACTCCTACGTTCCGCAGGGACTGACCGGAGCGAACGACGCACTGAAGGGGCTGTACGGCGACGGAAACGGCGCACCCGACCTCAACAAGGCGAAGAAGACGCTGTCGGATGCCGGGGTCACGACTCCCGTCACGCTCAACCTGCAGTACAACGGCGACCACTACGGTTCGTCGTCGGGTGACGAGTACGCGGCCATCAAGTCGCAGCTCGAGACCGGCGGTCTGTTCACGGTCAACCTCGCGCAGACCGAATGGGTGCAGTACTCGAAGGATCGCTCGGCCGATGCCTACCCGATGTACCAGCTCGGATGGTTCCCGGACTACTCCGACGCCGACAACTACCTGTCGCCGTTCTTCGTGAAGAAGAACTTCCTCGTGAACCACTACGACAACAGCGAGGTGCAGTCACTGATCGAGAAGCAGGCGACCGAGACGGATGCCGCGGCGCGCACGACCGAGATCGGCAAGATCCAGGACCTCGTGGCCGCAGATCTGTCGACGCTGCCGCTGCTGCAGGGCACCCAGATCGCGATCGTGGGCTCCGACGTCAACGGCGCAACGCTGGACGGCTCGTTCAAGTTCCGTTACGCACCGCTCTCGAAGTAGCGCACAGACACCGGCCGGGGGCGAGAAGCCCCCGGCCGGTGTCGCTCACACCTAAGGTTTCTCCCATGGTTACTGCGGTCGATGTCGACCCCCTCCTGCCGATCACGGCGAAGTCCGAGTCCGCGCGACGCGGTGGGCTGTGGCGATATGTCCTGATCCGCCTCGTGCTGATCATCCCGACCGTCTTCATCCTGGTCACGGTGGTCTTCCTGCTCATGCGCATCACGGGAGACCCGATCACTGCGGCGCTCGGGGGCCGGCTTCCTCCC
>JAHIOK010000206.1 GCA_018895315.1 Actinomycetota bacterium
AGGGTGCGGACGAGATCACGTTCCTCGACGTGACGGCGACCGTCGACGAGCGCGCCACGACGTACGACGTGGTGCGGCGGACCGCCGAAGAGGTCTTCATCCCTCTCACTGTCGGTGGAGGTATCCGCTCCGCTGACGATGTCGCCCGACTGCTTGCTGTCGGGGCCGACAAAGTGGGGGTCAATTCCGCCGCGATCGCCCGCCCCGCGCTGATCGACGAGATCGCAGACCGTTTCGGGGCCCAGGTGCTGGTGCTCTCGCTGGATGTCAAGCGTGCGCCCACCACCGCATCGGGATTCGTCGTCACGACCCACGGCGGCCGCACCTCGACCACGCTCGACGCGCTGGAGTGGGCTCGTGAGGCCATCGAGCGCGGTGCGGGGGAGCTGCTGGTGAACTCGATCGATGCGGATGGCACGAAGCAGGGGTTCGACCTCGAGCTCACCGGACTGATCCGCGAGCTCTCCAGCGTTCCGGTGATCGCCTCGGGCGGTGCGGGCCGGGCCGAGGATTTCGCGCCCGCTCTGCACGCCGGCGCGGATGCCGTTCTTGCCGCCAGCGTCTTCCACTCGGGTCAGCTCACGATCGGCGATGTCAAAGCAGCGTTGATCGCCGACGGCATCGAGGTGCGGCGATGACCGTCGACACCCGCATCGAGCGGGTCGCGTTCAATGCCGACGGGCTCGTGGCCGCCATCATCCAGCAGTGGGATACCCGCGAGGTGCTCATGCTCGGATGGATGGATGCCGAGGCACTTCGGCGCACACTCACCTCCGGCCGTGTGACGTTCTGGTCGCGTTCGCGACAGGAGTACTGGCGCAAGGGCGACACCTCCGGCCACATCCAGCTGGTGCGTAGCGCACGCCTGGACTGCGACGGTGATGCGGTGCTGGTCGAGGTCGACCAGGTGGGGGTCGCGTGCCATACCGGCACGCGCACCTGTTTCGATGCCGACGACCTCGACGCCGCCCGCGGCCCGGAACGCGACTCAGCGCAATGATCCGCCGTGCACGTCTGCTGGCCGTCCTCGCGATTCTGATCGCGGGGGCGCTCGGCGTGATCTCGTCGACGCAGACCTGGCTGACTGTCACCCTGGCAGAGGCTGCGGATCATCCCCTCCTCGTGCCCGGGGCGTCCGCGATCCCGGTGCTCGCGCCGCTGAGCCTCGCCGTCCTGGCCCTCGGCCTCGCACTGTCGATCGTCGGTGTCATGCTGCGATACGCCTTTGGGGTGCTGACCCTCGCGATCGGCGGTCTGCTCGTTTTCCTCACCGCCCAGGTCGCTTTCACGCAGCCGGTCTCGGCGGTGGCATCCACCGTCACTTCGGCCACGGGCATCAGCGGCACGACGTCCGTCGCCAAACTGGTCGGGAGCATCGCTGTGACGCCATGGCCGTTCGTGACGCTGCTGGGGTGGATTCTCCTCGTGGTCGTCGGCGTCTTCACGCTTGCGACCGCGCGACAGTGGCGCGGCGGCGGTCGCAAGTACCGCACCGATGCCCCGCTCGCCGTCTCCGATACCGCGGCCGCCGGTCCCCTTGATCCCATCGACTCGTGGGACGGGCTGTCGCGGGGCGAGGATCCCACCGGCTCCAGCGACCGCCGCTAGACTGAGAGAGGGCGCGCAGAACGACGCGCCTGCACGCGAAGGAGACCCATGAGCAATTCCATCGACGATCCCGGTCACGGTCACTCGCCGGCGGCATGGACCACGGTCATCATCATGCTCGTCGCCGTGACGATCGGCACGACAGCCTTCGTCTTGGATATGCCGTGGCTGGTATGGGCCTCTGTGGTCCTTTTCGTGGCGGGGCTCCTCGGCGGCTGGGCCATGGCCAAGGCCGGGTACGGCGTCGGCGGCGCGAAGACCACCACGAAAGCGCACTGATCGTGCTCGCCGACCTGACGGCCGGCGCGGTGGCGGACGCCGAGGCTCGTTCTTCGGCCAGACCCTTCGAGGTCGTAGAGCGCGAGGCGCTCGCGCAGGCTCCGGCCCGTGATGCGCTTGCTTTTCTCGCTCCGTCCGATCGCGTCAAGATCATCGCTGAGGTCAAGCGTGCGAGCCCTTCGCGCGGCGATCTCGCCGACATCCCCGACCCCGCTCTGCAGGCTCGTCTCTATGAGCAGGGCGGCGCATCGGCGATCTCGGTGCTCACCGAAGGCCGTCGATTCAAGGGCAGCCTTGCCGACCTCGAAGCCGTGCGCGATGCGGTTTCGCTGCCGGTGCTGCGAAAAGACTTCATCGCCACGCGGTACCAGGTCTTCGAAGCCCGCGCGTCCGGCGCCGACCTGGTGCTGCTGATCGTCGCGGCACTAGAGCAGAATCTTCTCGCTGAACTCCACGCCCTCGTGCTCGAGCTCGGAATGACCCCGCTCGTAGAGACGCATTCAGCAGAAGAAGTCGCTCGAGCCACCGATGTCGGTGCGCGCCTGATTGGCGTGAATGCCCGAGACCTGTCCACCTTCACCCTCGATCGTGATCTCTTCGGGCGGATGGCGGGGCTCATCCCCTCCCATGCGATCAAGATCGCCGAGTCGGCGGTGCTCACGCCCGCCGACGTCGCGCACTACCGTTCAGCGGGTGCGGACGTCGTACTCGTCGGTGAAGCTCTCGTCACTGGCGATCCCGTCGCCACCCTCCGTTCTTTCTTGGGAGACCACGCATGACATCGACCGAGCACCCCACCGACTCCGTGACGAGCCTTCGCGGGGCGCCTGGACCCTACTTCGGCGATTTCGGCGGGCGTTACATGCCCGAATCGCTCATCGCCGCGATCGATGAACTCACCCAGGTGTACGAAGACGCCATCGCCGACCCCGAGTTCCGCTCGGAGCTGGCTCGGCTCCTGGCGACCTACGCCGGTCGTCCTTCCATCATCACCGAGGTACCGAGATTCGCGGCGCACGCCGGTGGTGCCCGGGTGTTCCTCAAGCGTGAAGACCTCAACCACACCGGATCGCACAAGATCAACAATGTGCTCGGTCAGGCATTGCTGACCCAGCGCCTCGGCAAGACCCGGGTGATCGCCGAGACCGGCGCCGGTCAGCACGGCGTGGCCACCGCCACGGCCGCCGCCCTCTTCGGCTTCGAGTGCACGATCTATATGGGCGAGGTCGACACCGAGCGTCAAGCACTCAACGTCGCGCGGATGCGTCTGCTCGGCGCCGAGGTGATCCCGGTCACAACGGGCTCGCGCACGTTGAAAGACGCGATCAACGAGGCATACCGTGACTGGGTCGCCTCGGTCGAGACGACCAACTACATCTTCGGAACCGCGGCCGGCCCGCATCCGTTCCCTGCGATGGTGCGCGACTTCCAGAAGGTCATCGGCGAAGAGGCGCGCGCGCAGTTGCTCGACGAGGTCGGACGCCTGCCCGATGCGGTCCTCGCATGCGTCGGCGGCGGTTCGAACGCGATCGGCATGTTCGATGCCTTCCTCGATGACGCAGACGTCAAGCTCTACGGCGTCGAAGCAGCCGGCGACGGCGTCGACACCGACAAGCACGCGGCATCCATCGAACGTGGACGCCCTGGCGTTCTGCACGGGGCGAAGACCTTCGTGCTGCAGGACTCCGACGGTCAGACCACCGAGTCGCACTCGATTTCGGCCGGCCTCGACTACCCAGGGGTCGGCCCCGCGCACGCGTGGCTGGCCTCGATCGGTCGTGCCGAATACATCCCCGCGACAGACGATGAGGCGATGCAGGCTCTCCGGCTGCTCTCGCGCACCGAGGGGATCATCCCGGCGATCGAGTCGGCGCACGCCCTGGCCGGAGCCTTGCGCATCGGCCAA
>JAHIOK010000207.1 GCA_018895315.1 Actinomycetota bacterium
CACCGGGCCCCACCCGTATCTCGTGGCCGGTGCGGGCACGGTGGACGACTGGACGTTCGAGCTGCCCGCCGAAGAAGTGCTGCAGGTCACGCCCGATCGCCTCGCGCCGACCGAGCTGCGTGCCGTGGATGCCGACGATGCGGACCGCTTCGACTTCCGGGCGCCGCGCATGATCGGCGACGCCGCGATCGACCATGCCTACACGAGCCTGCAGCGCGATGCCGCCGGAATCGCGATCGTGCGGGTGACGGATGCCGCCGGCTCCGGCGTCGAGATGTCCTGGGATGCGTCCTGCCCGTGGGTGCAGGTGCACACCGCGGACCAGCCGGACGGCGCGGTGAGCCCGGTTCACCGGATCGGTCTGGCCATCGAGCCGATGACGTGTGCGCCCGATGCGTTCAACGCGGCGGAGTATCCCTTCGATGCCGGGCTGATCGTGATCGAGCCCGACGCATCGACCGTCGCGCAGTGGCGAATCGCGGCCATCACCGCCTGATCCATTCAACTCGATGCGAAGGAGCGGATGCCTCGGCATCCGCTCCTTCGCATTCCGCCGGGCTCAGTGCCCGTGGCCGCTCATGTCCATGTTCATCGTCATGCCGCCGTGGTCGGTGGCCATGCGTCCGGCCTCGGTCGCACCGAGGGCGGGGGTCACGAGGCCGGCGACGACGACGGCGCCGATGATCGTCGCCAGAACTCCGTGGGAGCGGCCGATGCGACGAGTCGGGCGACCTCGGAGCACGAGCGCGATACCAAGCCCGACCGCCACGAGCAGCGCGGATGCTGCGGCGACCGCGAGGACGCTGATGTGTGTGGGGTCGATGGCGAGCGCGGCCGTCAGGGTGACGATGCCGGCAACGGCGCCGGCGATGCTGCTGCGGGGCACGACGATGAGACCGCGCGAGAGCGAGACCGATCCCCATGCGAACGTGGCAGCGCCGAGGGCCAGCAGGGCGGCACCGGCGACGAATGTCGCCGGCGCGCCCTCTGACCCGGTGAGAGCCCCGGCGCCCAGCGCGAGCTGGATCAGCCCGGCGCCCCACGCGGCGACCGCGGGAAGCGCGACGGCCGAGCCGGACCGCGCACGTGTGATCGAGGCATCCATGTCGATTCCCCGGATCAGGCCGTGCGGCCGGAGACCTGGGGGTTCACGCCACGTTCGGTGCCGAGTCCCACGCCGAGGAGCACGAGTGCGCTCGCGAGGTGCAGGAAGTGGTCGAACGTGTTCAGCGCGAGGATGTTGAGCATCGTGCCGACCAGGAAGAAGCCGACGACGCCCAGCAGGAGGTAGACCGCGCCGATCGTGATGTTCACGCCCTTGGCCGCACGGGCCGAGGCGAGTCCGGCGATCAGGAGCGCCGCGCCGACCAGTAGGTGGGCGACGTTGTGCAGCGGGTTGACCTCGAAGATGCCGAGCAGCAGCCCACCCTGGGTGGCGATGAAGCCCACGCCGCCGGTGACGGCGAAGCCGAGGAGTCCGACGAGCAGATAGACCGCGCCGAAGATCGTGGCCACGAGGCGATTCGGTGATTGACGCATGATGCGACCTCCCTTTCGTGCGCGACCGGATGTCGCGTCGGAGGTTGTTCGGAGCTTCCACAGGATCGGATGGGTATGCCCGAAGTACTCCGGGCATACGAGAGGGCCCCGGAGTATTCTCCGAGGCCCTCCGTCGTACGGCCGGTTGTCGCCGGCGGCGAGGTCAGTTGTCGCGCAGCTGCTCTTTCAGCTCGTTCTTCTGCTGGACAGAGTCCTTGTGCGCTTCGGCCTTCTTGACCTCGGCGTCGGCCTTGGCCTCGTCGACCTTGTCGCCGATCTTGTCGGTGGCGTCCTCCCACCCTTCCTTGACCTTGCGACCAGCCGTGTCGGCTACGTCCTTGGCGTCATCGATGAATCCCATGACCTGCTCCTTTCATGAAGTTCTTCCAAGAAAGAGGCTACGTCGCGGTCCTCGGATCGCGACCGGGCTTGCGCGACCGTGGCGGGGTTGCTAGCGAGCTTCGTGCTCGACCACCGCCGGCATCCGTGGCACACTCGTCGCGTGCGCTTTGAGACGACCATGTCGCTGATGGGGAACAACACCGGCATCGAGGTACCCGCCGAGCTGATCGAGCAGCTCGGCGGCGGTAAACGTCCTGCCGTGGTGGTGACCGTGAACGGCTTCGAGTACCGCAGCACCGTAGGGGTGATGGGCGGCCGGTTCCTCGTGCCGTTCAGTTCCGACAAGCGGTCGTCGACCGGCATCCAGGGCGGTGACGCGATCACGGTCGACCTCGTTCTCGACGAGGCCCCCCGTACCGTGGAGGTGCCCGCAGACGTCGCGGAGGCACTGGATGCCGCCGGTCTGAGATCTGCGTTCGACGCGCTGTCGCCCAGCGCCCGCAAAGCGCACGTCACCGCCGTCGAGGGAGCCAAAGCCGTCGATACGCGCCAGCGGCGTATCGACGGCGTTCTGGCGAAGCTCGGAGCCTGACCCGTGAGCGCCCGCTGAGCCTGCCCTTCCGCGATACTGAGCAGGGCGCGGGTTGGCCGATCGCGACTCTATGACCGATCCACGAAGAAACCGGCCCGACCCCGCATCAGCGGGATCGGGCCGGTTCGTGTTCGTGAGGCGTCAGGTGCCGCGGGTCAGCGCGAACCGGCGCTTGACGCGCGGCGGTTGGTGCGCGGTGCGCCCTGCGAGGCGCCCCCGGCAGATGCGCCGCCGTTGCCACCGGTGCTGGTGGAGTACGAGCGCATCGCGCCCGATCCGCCGCGCCCGGCACCACCCGTGCTGCCGGCGCCGCGACCGGCACCACCGGCGCTGCGGCCGGAGCCGCCGTTGCGCGACGCCGCGGGGCGTCCGCCGCCGGAGCGTCCGGCGTTCGGGTTCGAGGAGCGGGGGCGACCCTGGGCCTGCGGGGCAGCCACCGGGGCGGGCTTGACGTACGCGGCGGGCTCGCCGACGAGGGCCGTGACGATGGCGCCTTCTGCGGCGACCTGCTCGGGAGCGACGGAGATCTGCGCCTTGCGGAGCAGGTCGTTGACGTCGCGGCGCTGTGAGGGCGTCACAACGGTCACGACGGTGCCGGCAGCGCCCGCACGAGCGGTGCGGCCCGAGCGGTGCAGGTACGCCTTGTGCTCGACGGGCGGGTCGACGTGCACGACCAGCTCGACGTCATCGACGTGCACACCACGGGCGGCGACATCGGTCGCGACGAGCACGCGCACGCCGCCCTTGTCGGTGTCGGCGCCGAACGCGGCGAGGTTGCGCTCGCGGGCGGGCTGCGAGAGGTTGCCGTGCAGATCGACCGACGGGATGCCGGCGGCGGTCAGCGTCTTGGCGAGCTTCTTGGCCTGGTGCTTCGTGCGCGTGAAGAGGATGCGGCGGCCCTTGCCCGAGGCGAGCTGACGCACGAGTGCGTTCTTGTCGTCGTCGGTGACGAGGAAGACGCGGTGCGTCATCTCGCCCTGGGGGACGCTTTCTTCGTCGACTTCGTGGCGCACCTCGTCGCGGAGGAAGCGGCGCACGAGCGAGTCCACGCCGCGGTCGAGCGTCGCGCTGAACAGCATGCGCTGTCCGCCCTGCGGGGTGGCGGCGAGGATGCGGGTGACACCGGGCAGGAAGCCGAGGTCGGCCATGTGGTCGGCCTCGTCGAGCACGGTGATCTCGACGCGGTCGAGCTTGGCGACGCCCTGCTTCATGAGGTCTTCGAGGCGGCCGGGGCAGGCCACGACGATGTCGACACCCGAGCGGAGCGCCTGCTCCTGCGGGCGCTGGCTGACGCCGCCGAAGACGGTCGTGACCGTCAGACCGGCGGCCTTGGCGAGCGGTGCGAGCGTCGCCGCGATCTGGGTGGCGAGCTCGCGGGTCGGGGCGAGCACGAGGCCGCGGGGGTGTCCGGCGGAACGTTTGGCGGCGGATGCGCCCGAGAGGCGCGCCACGAGCGGAAGCGCGAAGGCGATGGTCTTGCCGGAGCCGGTGCGGCCGCGGCCGAGCACGTCACGGCCGGCGAGGGAGTCGGGAAGCGTGTCGCGCTGGATGGCGAACGCCTCGGTCTTGCCTTCGGAGGCGAGGACGGCGGCCAGTGGTGCGGGCACGCCGAGGTCGAGGAAAGTTGACATAGGAAAAGGGAGCTTTCGGATGATCGCGCCACATCGTCGGGCGCAGGGAGGGCGACGGCGCGGGATCGCGCATCGGTTCGCCGTTCGAGAAGAACCGCTGCACGGGAGGCAGCGAAGCGTGTCGACGACGCAGGCGGCAAGAACCGCTACCTCGACGTTAGCATGCGTCTCCGAGCGTCCGCTGTGGGGCTGGCAGGCTTCGGCGCGCGTTGGACCTGAGTATCGCGTGCGCATTCCGTTACACATTCCCGCCCCGGCATGATACGGCGGGTAGTCTGGCCCCAGCGATCGGCACCCGCCGTTGGCTTCCGCCTCCGTCTCGCATCTGCGAGATCCGATCAGGCAGGTGAAACCATCTCCGCTTCTGCTCCCGCATCCACACTCGGTGCTGTTCGACAGACCTACGCTCGCAAAGAGAGCTTTCCGCCGATCACTCAGGCGTATACCAAGGTGTCGCAGGTCGTTCGTGAGACCGGTCTCCTCGACCGCACGCCGTGGTTCTACATCACCGTCGGTTCGGTCCTCGCCCTCGCTTTCGGCGGAGCGATCACCGGTTTCATCCTGCTCGGCGACAGCTGGTTCCAGCTGCTCATCGCTGCGGCTCTCGGCATCCTGTTCACGCAGGTCGCCTTCCTCTCGCACGAGGCCGCGCACCGCACGATCTTGAAGTCGGGGCGTGCGAACGATCGCCTGGCTCTGATCCTCGGCAACGGCATCGTCGGTATGAGTCGCGACTGGTGGGGTTCGAAGCACACGCGCCACCACGCCAACCCCAACCGGGTGAGCAAAGATCCCGACATCGAGGTCGACACGATCCGCTTCCTCGAAGTGGATGCCGCGAAGGTGCACGGCCCGATGGGGTTCATCACCCGCCGCCAGGGCTGGTTGTTCTTCCCGTTGCTGACGCTCGAAGGCGTCAACCTCCACTTCATCGCTTTCCAGCACCTCCTCAACTTCCGTCAGGAGGTCAAGGGCCGCTGGCGCGAACTCATCCTGATCGTGGCCCGCTTCGCGATCGTCTATACCCCGATCTTCATGTTCCTGCCGCTCGGCATGGCTTTCGCCTTCATCGTCGTGCAGCTCGCCG
>JAHIOK010000208.1 GCA_018895315.1 Actinomycetota bacterium
CAAGGTGAACGCCGTGGAGTTCTCCACCTGGATCAACGACGTCTACGTCAACAAGAACTACGAGCTGAGCTTCGTGCTGCACACCGAGGCGCGCGACTTCGAGAACTGGGCGAACCCCGCGTACTACTTCACCTACAACAACCCCGAGGTGCAGGCGCTGTACGCGCAGTCGCTGAGCGCGCCCGATGACGCCGCTGCAGCCGACGCCCTGAAGCAGGCCGCCGCGATCGTCTCGAACGATGCCGCCGCCGACTGGCTCTACAACGGTGCATCCGTCGTCGCCGTGGGCACGAACATCACAGGGATGCCGTCGGTGAACGTCAACGAGCGCCTCAACCTCGCCGAGATCGCCAAGAGCAAGGGGTGATCCGCTACGCGCTGACGCGACTGGTCCTGCTGCTCGTAGGGCTGTTCGTCGCCAGCGCGCTGATCTTCCTCTCGCTGCGGGTTCTCCCCGGAGATATCGCCCAGCTCATCGCCGGCACGAACAGCACCCCCGAGCAGATCGCGGCGATCCGCGACCAGCTGCAGCTCGACCGCCCTCTCCCCCAGCAGTATCTCGATTGGATCGCCGGCCTCCTCCGTGGCGACCTGGGCACATCGCTGAAGACCGGCACACCAGTGATCACGGAGTTGGCGCAGAAGGCTCAGGTCACGGTGCCGCTCGGCATCATGTCGCTCACGATCGCGGTGGTGGTGAGCGTTCCCTTCGGCGTGCTCTCGGCGATGCGCCGCGGTCATGCCTCCGGCACCGCGCTGAACGTCGGCGCGCAGGCGCTCGCGGCCGTGCCCGTGGTCTGGGCCGGCATGATGCTGGTCGTCGTCTTCGCGGTCTGGCTGGGCTGGCTGCCCGCCCAGGGGTTCCCTCGCGCCGGGTGGGGGGACCCGGCAGCCGCGCTCCGCGCGCTGGTACTCCCCGCGATCACGATCGGGGTCGTCGAGGGCGCGATGCTGCTTCGGTTCGTCCGCAGCGCGACGATGCAGGCGATCGATCAGGACTACGTGCGCACAGCCGCCGCGAAGGGACTCACCCGCAACCAGGCGCTGATCCGGCACGGTCTGCCCAACGTCGGGCTGTCGGTGATCACGGTGCTGGGCCTGCAGATCGCCGGGATCATCGTCGGCGCCGTCGTCATCGAGCAGCTCTTCTCCCTCCCGGGCATCGGGCGCATGCTTGTCGCCGACGTCGGCGGGCGAGACCTCCCGAAGGTGCAGGGCGAACTGCTCGTGCTCACCGGGTTCGTGCTGGTGGTCGGTTTCGTCGTCGACCTCGTCCACCGTCTGATCGACCCTCGACAGAGAGAGGCGTCATGAGCGGGCAGACCGGCGCGCCGACCCGACGCGCCGCGCGCGCCGGTCGCCGACCCACGTGGGACTGGCTCGTTCGATTGTGGGCGATGTCGACCGGCCGATTCGGGATGCTCGTGGTCGCGGTGATCGTCGCGACCGCGATCGTTGCCTCGTTCTGGACCCCGTTCGATCCGCAGCAGACCGACATCGCGAACCGCTGGTCGGGGCCAGGGTGGCCGCACCTGCTCGGCACCGACGCCACAGGCCGCGACATCCTGAGCCTGCTGATGAAGGGCGCGCGCACGACCGTGTTCGTCGCCGTCGGCGCCGGGATCGTCGCCACGGTCATCGGCGTCGCACTGGCGGCACTCGGCGCGCTGACCCCGCGCTGGGTGCGGGAGTCGGTCGCGGTGCTCGTCGACATCCTGATCGCCTTCCCCGTGCTGATCATCGCCATGATGATCTCGGCCGTGTGGGGCGGATCGCTCTGGGTCGTGGTGTGGGCGGTCGGCATCGGGTTCGGCGTCAACATCGCCCGCGTCACCCGGGCGGAGCTGCGGCGAGTACTGCAGAGCGACTTCGTGCTCGCCGGACGCGCATCGGGGCTCACCCCGCTGCAGAACCTCGCGCGGCACCTGCTTCCCAACGTTGCGCCGGTGTTCATCGTGCAGCTGTCCTGGAGCATGGCCGTCGCCGTGCTCGCCGAAGCGGGACTGTCTTATCTCGGCTTCGGCGCCCAGGTGACCGAGCCCTCGTGGGGGCTCCTCCTGAAAGAACTGCAGCAGTACCTCACGGTGTATCCACTCGCCGTCCTCGGCCCGGGGCTCGCGATCACGATCACGGTGCTGGGGCTGAATCTGCTCGGCGACGGGCTGCGCGAGGCCACTGACCCCACCCTCACCCGCCGCGGCGGCTCGGCTCGGCGCGCACGCACGCACGTGCCGGAGGTGGTCGCATGAGTCTCGAGGTGCGAGACCTGACGATCGAGATCGGCGGACGCCCCGTGGTCCACGGCGTTTCGTTCGACGTCCCCGACGGTGCGCGTGTCGGGCTCATCGGCGAATCCGGGTCGGGCAAATCGCTGACGGCCCTCGCCATTCTCGGACTCCTCCCCGACGGGGCGACCGCCGGCGGCAGCGTCTGCTGGAACGGCCGCGAGCTGCTCGGCCTCGCAGATCGTGACCTCGCGACGGTGCGCGGCGATGAGATCGGAATCGTATTCCAAGAACCCCGCACGGCGTTGAACCCGATCCGCACGGTCGGCAGACAGATCGCCGAAGCGGTGCGCATCCACGAGCGCACGACGAGAAGGGATGCGCGCGCCCGTGCGATCGCAGAAGCCGCCCGGGTGCAGCTGCCCGACCCGGAGCGCATCGTCAACCGCTACCCGCATCAGCTCTCGGGCGGGCAGCGTCAGCGCGTCGCGATCGCGATGGCGCTCGCGTGCCGCCCTCGTCTGCTGATCGCGGACGAACCCACGACGGCGCTCGATGTGACGATCCAGGCCGAGGTACTCGGCCTGCTCCATTCTCTCGTCGACGGCGACGGCATGGGACTGATCTTCATCACGCACGATCTCGCCGTGCTGTCGCAGATCGCCACCCACGGCGTCGTACTCGAACGCGGCCGTGTGGTCGAGGCGGGGGCGGTCTCCCAGCTGCTCACCGCCCCCGTTTCGCGGGTCACTCAAGGACTGCTGCGCGATGCGACCGCGACGCTGTGGCGCCCCGACGGCCGGACGGGAGGCACCGCATGACCGATCCCGCACTGCTGCGCGCGCGCGGACTCACGCGCCGCTACCGCTCCCCCAAGAACTCGCTGTTCGAGCGCCGGAGCTTCACGACCGCGCTCGAAGGCGCGGATCTCGATGTGAGCGAGGGCTCCGCTGTCGGCATCATCGGCGAATCCGGCTCGGGCAAGTCGACGCTCGTGCGCCTGCTCCTCGCGCTCGATCGACCCACAGAGGGCACGGTCGAGTTCGACGGACGTGCGGTGAATGCCGCCTCCTCCGCCCGCGAGCTGCACTGGCTGCGCCGCCAGACCGGCATCGTGTTCCAAGACCCCTACGCATCGCTGGATCCCCGGATGAGCGTGGGCCGGGTCGTCGGCGAGTCGCTCTGGGCACTCGGCATCCCGGGCGACCGGCGTGCGCGTGTGCGCGAAGTGCTCGGTGACGTCGGGCTGGAGGCCGACATGGCCGACCGTTTTCCGCACGAGTTCTCGGGTGGACAGCGCCAGCGCATCGCCCTCGCGCGAGCCCTTGCCCACCGCCCGCGGTTGCTGATCGGCGACGAACCGCTTTCGGCGCTGGATGTGACCGTGCGTGCTCAGATCCTCGAGCTCCTCACCGACCTGCGCGCCCGTCACGGCCTCACTTTGCTGATGGTGTCGCACGACATCGGTGTCGTGCAGAACCTGTGCAACGAGGTCGTCGTGATGAAGGACGGACGCATCATCGAGGAGGGGCCGACCGAGAAGGTGCTGCTGCAGCCACAGGCGGCCTACACCCGGCGCCTCCTGGCGTCGATCCCCACGATCGACCCGGGTGTCGCCGGCCGGGGCTAGCCTCGGCTCATGATGCACGCGATCGTTCCGCCCTATCTGCTGGCCCGTGTCGCTGCGACGCAGGCTCCGCACATGCAGAACGCCGCGCGAGCGGCGCAGGCCACACTCGCCGCTCCTCGCGGGTACACGCCGGGTCGCTCGAAACTCAGCTTCTCAGTCGAGGGCGGCGACACGCTCGTCGCCGAGTCCGTGCCGGCTCCCGATCGGACGATCTTCGACGCGAAGAACACCGAAACGCTGCCCGGCACGAAGGTGCGGAGCGAAGACGACGCCCCGGTAAAAGACGACGCGGTCGACGAGGCCTTCGACGGATTGGGCACCACGTTCGACTTCTACGCGCAGGCATATCGACGCGATTCCATCGACGGCATCGGCGAACCGCTGCTGGCCACGGTGCACTACGGCACGGGCTACGACAATGCGTTCTGGAACGGCGAGCGCATGGTGTTCGGCGACGGCGACGGCGAGGTGTTCACCGGGTTCACGAACTCGATCACCGTGATCGCGCACGAGCTCACACACGGCGTCACCGAACACTCCGGTGGCCTCACCTACAGCGGGCAGTCCGGGGCTCTCAACGAATCCGTCTCCGATGTGTTCGGAGTACTCACCGATCAGTACCACCTCGGCCAAAGCGCCGACGCGGCCACCTGGCTGATCGGCGCCGGCATCTTCACCGCTGCCGTCCAGGGCGTGGCGCTGCGTTCGCTGAAAGCCCCCGGCACCGCCTATGACGACGACGTGCTCGGCAAAGATCCGCAGCCGGCGCATATGAGCGGCTATGTGAAGACCACCGACGACAACGGCGGCGTGCATGTGAATTCCGGCATCCCGAATCACGCGTTCTATCTCGCCGCGACCGCGCTGGGCGGCAACGCGTGGGAGCGCGCGGGGCTCATCTGGTACCGCACGGTGACGGGCGGAACGCTCTCATCCCGCGCGACCTTCGCGCAGTTCGCCGACGCCACGCTGGCCACCGCCACGGCGGAGTACGGTGAGAAGTCGGAGGAGGTCGCCGCCGTCCGCGCCGGGTGGGTGGGTGTCGGCGTGCTGAAAGATGTCGCACGAGCCTGACGTACCGTCTGATGCCGTCGAGGTCACCGTGACCCGCACCGGCGGCATCGCCGGCGTGCGGCGCGAGTGGCATGCGCAGGCAACCTCGGGTGAGGCGTCGCGGTGGAGAAATCTCATCGAGGAATGCCCGTGGGACGTCGCGGCGATGGCCGATGCGGGCGCCGACCGGTTTCGTTGGCGCATCGAGGTGCAGAGCACCGATGACACGCACCGCGTCGACCTGATCGAGAGTCAGCTGACCGCGCCATGGCGCGCCTTGATCGCCGCAGTGCGCGGCGAGAACCCCTGATCAGCGGGCGAAGAGGCTCTTCTTGCGCTTCGGTTTCAGACTCTTCTGCAGATAGATCGTGCCGAGCCACCGGCCGAATTTGAAGCCGACCTTGCCCATGCGTCCGGTCTCGGTGAAGCCGAAGCGCTCGTGCAGGCGAATGGATGCATCGGCACCCTTGTCGCTGATCGCCGCGACAACTTCGCGGATGCCCGCCTCCTGGCACGCGTCCAGCAGATCACCGAGCAGCGCCCTGCCGAGTCCCTTGCCCGAGGCGGCCTGGCCGAGGTAGATCGAGTCCTCCACGGTGAAGCGGTAGGCCGACTTTCCTGACCACGGCTGCACGAGCGCGTACCCCAGAATCTGCCCGTTCGGAGACTCGGCCACCAGGAACGGCATGCGCTGTTTGGCGAGGTAGTCGAACTTGTCGCGCCACTGCGCCAAGGTCCACTTCTTCTCGTCGAACGTCACCACCGAGTTGGTCACGTAGTAGTTGTAAATCTCGCGGATGTCGGGGATATCACGCGGCTCGGCCGCCCGGATCGCATAGGCGAACGGCGTCTCGGCAGCAGGCCGCTTGCGCAGGTGGCGCGGCGGCTGCCGAGGCTTGTCGTATTCCTCCTCGAGCATGCCGACAGCCTACGCGGATCCACCGCGACCGAGAGGCTCAGTCCACGACCCGCCAGTCGATCGCGCTGCCGCCCTGCTCCCCGAGCAGGACGTTCGCCCGTGAGAACGGCTTCGAGCCGAAGAACCCGCGCCGCGCCGAGAGCGGGGAGGGATGCGCCGATTCGATGATCGGGGTTTCGCCGAGCAGCGGACGCAGGTTCGCCGCATCCCGACCCCAGAGGATCGCCACCAGCGGACCCCCGCGGGCCGCGAGCGCGCGGATCGCGTGTTCGGTGACCGCCTCCCACCCCCACCCGCGGTGGGATCCGGGCTCCCCCGGGGCGACGGTCAGCACGCGGTTGAGCAGGAGGACCCCTTGGTCGCTCCATGCGGAGAGATCGCCGTGTGCGGCAGGGGGAATGCCGAGATCGTCGTTCAGCTCGCGGTAGATGTTTCCGAGGCTCCGCGGCAGCGGGCGCACGTGCCGGTCAGTCGCGAAAGACAGACCGATCGGATGCCCCGGCGTCGGGTACGGGTCTTGCCCGACGATCAGAACCCGCACATCGGAGAGCGGTCGCTGGAACGCGCGCAACACTCGGTCGCCCGCAGGCAGATAGTGCCGGCCCGCGGCGACCTCGGCACGCAGACGTTCACCGATCGCCGTGAGCTGCGGCGCGACGGGGGCGAGATCCCGCGCCCAGCCCGCGTCGACTAGGCCGGCATCAGCCAGCTCGGGAAGCGTCATCGCCACGCGCTCACGCCGATCGCTCAGACCCGGCGTCCTCCTCGAGGACCGTGCCCTGCGCCGACCACGGGAAGTCGATCCACAGCGAGGTGTCCTTCCAGCTGTAGTCCGGCCGGATGATCGTCGTGGGCTTCGTGTAGATGACGACCGAGCGCACGACGGCGCCCCGATCGGTGAGCAGCCGGACCGCGAGGTCGAGCGTGCGACCGCTGTCGGCGACATCGTCCACAAGCAGCACCCGTCGGTCGCGCAGATATGTCATGTCGAGCTCGGGCGGCAGCACCTCGGGTGCGTCGAGGACCGTCCCTATTCCGGTGTAGAACTCGACGTTGATCGCGCCACAGTTCTTCGATCCCAGCCCGTACGCGATCGCACCGGCAGGCAGCAGGCCGCCGCGGGCGATCGCCACGACGACTTCGGGTTCGAAGCCGTCGGCCAGGATGCGGCGGGCCAGATCGCGTGATGCCGACCCGAAGCCGTCCCACGTCAGTCGCTCTCGGTCCGACGTCGGATCTGTCACTGGGCCCTCCTGGGTGCTCGCGCCGGCCGCGGGTCGAGCCGCCGGAGTGGGGTGGAGGTCCCAGGATAGGCCGCACCGCGGTGTATCCTCACCCTCGTGCCACGCACCTCACCCGCCGACCCCGGCCTCCGCAGATCCGCCCTCGGGATCACCGCCGGTCTCATCGGCTGGTTCATCCTCGTCGAGCTCGCCAGCGGCGTGCTGCAGGGCTTCTACGTCCCGCTGTTCAGCGACATCGTCAAGCACCTCGGTGTGCACGATTCCGATGTCAACTGGTTCGAGGCAGCACAGCTGCTGCTTTCCGCACTCGTCCTGCCGGTGCTCGCGAAGCTCGGTGACATGTACGGCCACAAGAAGGTGCTGCTGATCGCGGCGATCCTCACGGCGGGGGCGAGCTGGTGGCTGGCACTGGCTGCGACCTTTTGGACGTTCCTGATCGCATGGGCGCTGCAGGGCTTCTACGTCGTGTGGCTTCCGCTCGAGATCGCGCTGATCTTCGAGCGCGGCCGGACGCAGAACCGCGGAGTCTCGACAACTCGGCGAGCGGCCGGCCTCCTCGTCGTCGGGCTTCAGGCTGGTGCGATCATCGGGGCGCTGGCTGCGGGCCGCATCTTCGCCGCGACCGCGCAGAACCTCCAGGCCACCCTCATGGTGCCCGCGATCGTCGTCTCGCTCATCGCGGGTGTCATCTTCGTCTTCGTGCCCGAGTCCGAGCCGGTTCGCGGACGCCGTCTCGACAGCGGCGGCTTCGTCCTTCTCGCGCTCGGCCTGCTCCTCGTGACGGGGGCGCTGATCTTCCTCCGTCTGAACGGACCAGGGTTCATGTGGACGTGGGCACTCCTGGCCGCCGGCATCCTCGTCTTCGTCTGGTTCGTGCGCTTCGAACTGCGCCAGCCCGACCCGGCGATCGACATCCGCGTGCTGCGACGGCCCGAGATGTGGCCCGTGCAGTTGACGGCGTTCCTCGTCGGTATCAGCCTGCTGGGCGCCCAGGGCCCGCTGTCGACGTATGCCGGTACCGATCGGTCGCTCGGCTACGGTCTGGGGCTCGACGCCACCGAGCGCTCGAACGTCATCGGCGTATATCTGGTCTCGCTCATCGTTGGCGCGGTCATTTTCGCGGTGACCTCGCGCAAAGCGAGCCCCCGCGTCATCCTCATCGTCGCCGCTTCGCTGGTGGGCATCGGATACGCCCTGTTCATCCCGTTCCACCTCGAGCTGTGGCAGGTGCTGATGAATCTGTCGATCGCCGGCCTCGGCTCCGGCGCACTCGTCGCGGCGCTGCCGGCCGCCGCCGCCGCCGCCGCCCCTCGCGGCCAGACCGGAATCTCCTCAGCCCTGACCAATACGACCAAGACCATCGGCGGCACGTTCTCCTCCGCCGTGTTCGGTGTCGTGCTCGCCGCAGGAGCGGGTGTGCTCGCGAGCCAGACCGCGGCCTCGCTCGGGGGCTACCTCACCGTATGGACGGTGTGCGCGGTCGGCGGCTTTCTCGCCGCAGTGCTGCTGTTCTTCGTGCCGAAGGTCGCCTTCGCCGATCCCGAACCCGAGCCACAGGCCGCCGTCCCCCGCTGACCCAACCCGACCCGACTCCCACCGCCCCGCCACTCGCCGAGCCACTCGCCGAGGCATCCCGGGATG
>JAHIOK010000209.1 GCA_018895315.1 Actinomycetota bacterium
CAAGGTGAACCCGCCGCTGCGGCGCGATGAGGACGTACAGGCCGTGCGCGAGGGACTCGCCGACGGCACGATCGACATCGTCGCCACCGATCACGCCCCGCATCCCGCCGAAGCGAAGTCCTGCGAGTGGGACGCCGCCGCCAACGGCATGGTCGGTCTGGAGAGCGCCGTACGCGTCGTTCAGCAGGCCATGGTCGACACCGGGATGATGACGTGGAGCGATGTTGCGCGGGTCATGTCGCGCACGCCCGCCGAGATCGGCCGCCTCGCCGGCCACGGTCGCCCCATCGCCGCCGGCGAGCCTGCCGAGCTGACCTTCTACGACCCTTCCGTGAACGGCGTGTTCGCGGAATCCGATCTGCGCGGCCGCAGCCGCAACTCTCCCTACGTCGGGCGAGAACTGCCCGGCCGTGTCGTATGGACCGTGCATCAGGGCAGGGCCACGGTCGCGGACGGCGTGCTGGCCGAGACGGGAGTGCGCGCATGAATCGTGAAGCGAGCTTGCTCGTGATCCTCGCGATCGCGGTGGTGCTCATCGGCCTCATGGCCTGGGGCTGGTGGCGTCGCGCCCGACGCGATGCCGGACTCCGCGTGCCGCTGGGAGTCCTGCCTCCGACGGCCACCGTGCGCGCGACCTTCCGCGGTCTCTATGTCGCATCCACCGTGCACGACGATCCGCTCGATCGGCTCGCCCTCCGTGGGTTCGGCATCCGTTCGCGCGTGACGTTCCGCATCGCCGACCTGGGACTCGCGCTCGAACTGCCCGGTGCCGACGACGTCTTCATCGCCGCTGAGAGCATCGTCGATGTGGCACAGGCCACCGTCGCGATCGACCGAGTCGTCGAGAAGGACGGCCTGACCCGCCTCACCTGGAGCATCGACGGCGACCGCGTCATCGACTCCTACTTCCGCCCTCAGGATGCGTCGGCACGTGCACTCGCCGACGCCATCCGCCCGATCATCCCGGTGCCGCAGGCCACCGCAGCTTCCGCCGACGCCCCGGCCGGCGCCCCGATCCCGACAGGAAACGACGAATGACGCTGTTCACCCGCGATCCCGCGGTCCTCGTACTCGAAGACGGCACCCGGCACGTCGGACGCGCCTACGGCGCACGCGGCACCACCCTCGGCGAGGTGGTCTTCGCCACCGGCATGACCGGCTACCAGGAGACGCTCACCGATCCCTCGTACGCCGGTCAGATCGTGCTGCAGACCGCGCCTCACATCGGCAACACGGGGATGAACGACGAAGACCCCGAGTCGCGTCGCATCTGGGTCTCGGGCTACATCGTGCGCGACCCTTCGCGCGTCGTCTCGAACTGGCGGGCGAACGCGTCGCTCGGCGACGCTCTCGAAGACGACGCCGTCGTGGGTATCAGTGGGATCGACACCCGTGCCGTCACGCGCCATATCCGCTCGGCAGGCAGCATGCGCGGAGGCATCTTCTCGGGAGATGCCGCCGGTCTGGACGACGACGAGCAGCTGCGCCTCGTGCGTGGGGCCCCCGCCATGGCCGGACGCAACCTCTCCGCCGAGGTTTCCGTCGCCGCGGCCGAGGTCACGGCCGCTGTCGGTGAGCGAATCGGCAACCTTGCGGTGCTCGACCTCGGGGTCAAGCAGGCCACGATCCTCAACCTCGCGGAGCGCGGGTTCGAGGTGCACGTGCTGCCGCAGGATGTGACGATCGACGACGTGCGCGCGATCGACCCCGTCGCCGTCTTCTACTCGAACGGCCCGGGTGATCCTGCCGCATCCGGCGATCACGTGGGGCTGCTGCGCGACGTGCTAGAGGCAGGATTCCCGTTCTTCGGCATCTGCTTCGGCAACCAGCTGCTCGGGCGCGCGCTCGGCTTCGGAACATACAAGCTGCCCTTCGGCCACCGCGGCATCAACCAGCCCGTGCTCGATAAGACGACCGGCCGGGTGGAGATAACCGCGCACAATCACGGCTTCGCCGTGGATGCCCCGATCGACGGCGTCACCGACAGCCCGAACGGATACGGGCGCGTCGAGGTCAGTCACATCGGTCTCAACGACAACGTCGTCGAAGGCCTCCGCGCCCTCGATATCCCGGCCTTCTCAGTGCAATACCACCCCGAGGCGGCGGCCGGTCCGCACGACGCCAACTATCTGTTCGACCGCTTCCGCGACATGGTGCTCGCGAACCAGAGCAAGGACTCCGAGTAATGCCCAAGCGCGAAGACATCCAGAGCGTCCTCGTCATCGGGTCCGGCCCGATCGTGATCGGCCAGGCCTGCGAGTTCGACTACTCCGGCACCCAGGCGTGCCGTGTGCTGCGTGAAGAGGGGGTGCGCGTGATCCTCGTCAACTCCAACCCGGCGACGATCATGACCGACCCCGACTTCGCCGATGCGACCTACATCGAGCCGATCACCTGGCAGGTCATCGAGACGATCATCGCCAAGGAGAAGCCCGACGCGATCCTCCCGACCCTCGGTGGGCAGACGGCGTTGAACGCGGCGATCGAGCTGCACAACCACGGCATCCTCGAAAAATATGACGTCGAGCTGATCGGTGCCAATTTCGAGGCGATCAACAAGGGCGAGGATCGTCAGATCTTCAAGCAGCTCGTGCTGGATTGCGGCGCCGACGTCGCCGACAGCCGCATCTGCCACACGATGGACGAGGTGCTCGCCGGGGCGTCGGAACTCGGCTACCCGCTG
>JAHIOK010000210.1 GCA_018895315.1 Actinomycetota bacterium
CTCGGTCGCGGCGCACTGCTTTACCGCTATTCGGGGGTCGAGCGTGAGGAGTTCGCGTTCGTCGCCTGCGCGTTCTGGCGGGTGAGCGCTCTCGCGTGTGTCGGGCGCACGGCGGAGGCCACCGCCGCGATGGACGAACTCGTCGGTCTGACCAACGACGTCGGGATGCTGTCGGAGATGATCGATCCCGAAGACGGCGCGTTCTGGGGCAACCTGCCCCAGGCGCTCAGCCATATCGCACTGATCAACGCCGCCCTGACGGTTCAGGAACTGAGCTGACGCGGTAGCCTCTCGCCGCGCAGAGCACAACCCCCGCATGCTGTCAGGGGGCCGTGCGTAGCGTCGAAGCATGTCAATCGACCAGTACACGTTCGCCGATCCGGCCGCCCTCTATGCCGACATCCAGCCGAAGAAGCAGCGCCAGCCCGAACCCGGTCTCGACGCCGAGCTCGACCCCACAGCCGACCTCGGCGAGAAAACCTATCGTGGCACGGGCCGGCTGACCGGCCGCAAGGCGCTCATCACCGGGGCCGATTCCGGCATCGGTGCGGCCACCGCGATCGCGTTTGCGCGTGAGGGGGCATCGGTCGCGATGTCGTACCTCCCGAGCGAGGAGGAAGACGCCCAGCGCGTCGCCGGATTCATCCGCGAGGCGGGCGTCACGGTTGTCACGGTGCCGGGTGACCTGCGCGATGCTGCGTACTGTCGCGCCCTCGTCGCACAGACGGTCGGCCAGCTCGGCGGTCTCGACATCGTGGTGAACAACGGCGGAAAGCAGATTTTCAACGAAGACCTGACGACCCTCACCGACGAGCAGTTCCACGACACCTTCACCACGAACGTGTACGCGATGTTCTGGATCACCAAGGCGGCCCTGCCGCACCTGCCTGCGGGCTCGGCGATCATCAACACGACGTCGGTACAGGCGTACTCACCATCGGCCAACCTTGTCGACTACGCCTCGACGAAGGCGACGATCAACACTTTCACCAAGGCGCTCGCGCAGCAGCTCGCACCGAAGGGCATCCGCGTCAACGCGGTCGCGCCCGGCCCGATCTGGACGCCGTTGCAGGTTTCGGACGGACAGCCCCAGGACAAGATCGCGACGTTCGGTGAGGAGACTCCTCTCGGACGCATGGGGCAGCCGGCCGAGCTCGCGCCGGCGTTCGTGTTCCTCGCCTCCGCAGAGTCGAGCTACGTCGCGGGCGAGACGCTGAACGTCAACGGCGGGATGCCCACTCCCTGACCGGTCGCCTGCGGCCCGCGGTGTTGCGCGGGCCGCAGGCTCCGATCTGGGCGGGAGGGAAAGCTGCGTGGGATTCAGCCGATCGGGCCCCTCGATCTACCCGTAGACCTCGCCCGCCGCGGCTTTCGCGAGGAGGGATGTCGGTGGACGGAAGCGTTCGCCATAGGCACCCGCCAGTTCGTCCGCGCGAACGGCGAATCCAGCCACACCGCCGGCGTATTGGGTGATGTACTGGAGCACTCCGCCAGTCCAGGCGGGGAATCCGGCGCCGAAGAGCGACCAGATGTTGGCGTCGGGCACTCCCGCGACGATCCCGTCGTCGAAGCACCTCACCGCCTCGATGGCCTCAGCGAACAGCATCCGCTCCTGAATGTCTGCGAAGGACACATCGGCCACCGCCTCAGCCGCCTGGCGTGGCAGGTTCTCTTCGAGGAGCCGGCGCGTCGCGGCAGGAGCGAAGCCGATCTGGCGGATGGCTTGCTGGAGGACCACCGATGCGACGCCTTCGTCGAGGATTGCCCCCGTCTCGGTCAGGAAGGCCTGCATGATGCGGTTCGTGAACGGGCTCGGGAGCTCCACCGTGCCCAGGGGCACCGAGCCGATCTGCCGGATGAGGTCGGGGTCGGTGAGACGCTGCAGATCGAAGAAGAAGGCCGTGATCATGTTCTTCGCCACCTGACCGTTGGCGAGACTCACGAAGTAGCGCGTTTCGATGAGCGAAGCGGTGTCGAAGTCGACGTTGGCGCCCTCGACGGCGGCGGCGAGGGTCGCGCGAGGAGCTGGCATCGGCGCACCGTGCAGCCGCGCGCGCAGCTGAGCAATGAAGACCGGCAACGCGGCGGCGATGCCCGGAGACGACGGGGCACCACCCGGCATGCGGTACTCCTTCTCGTCCCAAGGGTTGACCGCGACGGGGTGGGTCGCGATCCACGCACGCCCGCGGGCCTCGAGTTCCGCGGGATCGTCGACGACCTCGTCGACGAGTCCCTGCGCGAGCGCCTCGCGGGGGGAGAATCGGGTCGCGGGGAGGATGACCTCCTGCAGAGCCCGCTGAAGTCCGAGCATCCGCACCAGTCGGGTCACCCCGCCACCGCCGGGGAGCAGCCCCAGACCGACCTCGGGCACGCCGATCCGGCTGCCCGGTGCATCGAGGGCGACCCGGTGGTGTGCGATCAGCGCGAGCTCGCAGCCCCCGCCCAGTGCCGACCCGCCGATCAGAGCGACCACCGGTCGCCCGATCATCTCGAGGCGGCGCATGTCGGCCTTCATCCCGTTCAGATATGCGGTCTGCTCAGCCGAACTCTCAGGGGTAGCCGCGCGCAGCCGTTCGAGATCGCCGCCGGCGAAGAAGCTCTTCTTGGCGGAAGCGAGGAGGACTCCGACGAGTCCGTCACCCTCGGACTCCAGGCGGTCGACGGCCGCGCGGAAGGCGGCGACGAACGCGTCATTCATCGTGTTCGCACGTGCGCCGGGGTCATCGAAGGTGAGGGTGACGATGCCGTCGTCACCGCGGTCGTAGCGAACAGCGGATGCGGTCATGTGTGGTGCCCTCCGAGCGGACAGGATGACGCGGGTCAGACCCGCTCGATGATGGTGGCGATCCCCATGCCGGCACCGACGCACAGTGTCGCCAGTCCGCGCCGGCCACCGGTGCGCTCGAGTTCGTCGAGCAGCGTGCCGAGGATCATGGCTCCGGTGGCCCCGAGGGGATGGCCGAGGGCGATCGCACCGCCGTTGACGTTGACCTTTTCGTCGGGGATGCCGAGATCGCGCTGCCACTTCATCACGACCGCCGCGAAGGCCTCGTTGAGCTCGAAGAGGTCGATGTCAGCGGTCGTGAGGCCGGCTCTCGTGAGTGCCTTGCGGGTCGCGGGAGCCGGCCCGGTCAGCATGATCGTGGGCTCGGACCCGGTGACCGCGGTCGCCACGATGCGGGCACGCGGGGTGAGCCCGAGCTGATCGCCGATCTCGCGGCTGCCCACCATCACCAGGGCCGCGCCATCGACGATGCCCGACGAGTTGCCCGGTCCGTGAACGTGTTCGATGTGCTCCAGCTCGTAGTACTTCTGCAGGGCGACGGCGTCGAACCCGCCCTGCTCGCCGATGGCGGCGAAGGACGCGGGGAGGGCGCCGAGCGAAGCGACGGTCGAACCGGGGCGTCGATGCTCATCGGTGTCGAGGAGGACGACCCCGTTCAGATCGGTCACGGGAACGATGGATCGGGCGAAACGACCTTCGCGCCAGGCGCGTTCGGCGCGCTCCTGCGAGCGAGCCGCGAATGCATCGACATCCGTCCTGCTGAAGCCCTCGATCGTGGCGATCAGGTCGGCACCGATTCCCTGAGGCACGAAGTACGCGTCGTACGCCGTGGTCGGATCTTGTGCGTACGCTCCGCCGTCCGAGCCGATGGGCACCCGCGACATCGACTCGACGCCACCGGCGAGCACCAGGTCTTCGAATCCACTCGCGACCTTCTGCGCAGCCAGATTGACCGCTTCCAGCCCAGAAGCGCAGAACCGGTTGATCTGCACGCCCGGAACTGTATCGGGCAGACCCGCGACGAGCGCGGCGGCGCGGGCGATGTCGCCGCCCTGCTCGCCGACGGGCGTGACCACGCCGAGCACGATGTCGTCGATCCGACGTTCGTCGAGCGTGGGGTGCCGCGTGCGCAGGGCATCGATGAGGCCGACGATCAGGTCGACCGGCTTCGTGCCGTGCAGCGCACCACCGCGGTTCCTGCCCCGCGGCGTGCGCACAGCGTCGTAGATGAATGCCTCGGGCACGGATGCCTTCCTCAACGTCGAGTGGGCGGATGATATGTCTCTATCGTAAAGAGCGACCGGTCCTCACGGGCCGACGCAGCAGAGGTGAGACGGAGCCCTATGTACATCGTGCCCCCGCAGGCAGGGCGCCGCATCATTGTCACCGGAGCCAACAGCGGCACGGGCAGAGAGGCCACGAAGCGTCTCGCTGCCGCCGGTGCCTCCGTCGTGATGGCGGTGCGCAGCGCGGA
>JAHIOK010000211.1 GCA_018895315.1 Actinomycetota bacterium
GACATCCTCCGCCGTCAGTGCCACATCGGGCGCGGTCACGACGAACGCCTTCGGGATCTCCTGACCTTCGTCGTCGTCGATGCCGATGACCGCGGCATCCATGATCTTCGGATGGCTCAGCAGCAGCGCCTCGAGCTCGGCAGGGGCGATCTGGTAGCCCTTGTACTTGATGAGCTCCTTGGCGCGGTCGACGATCGAGAAGTAGCCGCTCTCGTGGTACACGCCGACGTCTCCGGTGTGCAGGAAGCCGTCGGCATCCAGCGTCTCCGCGGTGGCCTCGGGCTTGTTCAAGTATCCGAGCATGACATTCGGGCCCTTGACCCAGATCTCGCCGGGAAGGGTCTTGCCGTCGGCGCCGATCTCGGTGATCTCTTCGCCCGTGGCCGTGTCGACCAGCTTGCAGATCTCGTTCGGAAGCATGACGCCGACCGAACTGACGGGGATGTCATCGCGCTCGAACGGCATCGCGTGCGAGACGGGGCTGAGCTCGCTCATGCCGTAGCCCTGCAGCATCCGGGCGTTCATGCGTCGGGCGGCGGCCGTGCCCGTCTCGCCGTCCAGTGGGGCGGCGCCGGAGAAGATCGTGTGCACGGTGGAGATGTCGAACTGGTCGACGATCGGGTGCTTGGCCAAAGCGACGGCAATGGGCGGAGCGATGTACAGGTAGGTGCACCCATATGTCTGGATGTTCGTGAGGTACTCGACGAGGTCGAACTTCGCCATCGTCACGAGGCTGGCGCGCTGGCGCAGCGCCAGGTTGAGCAGCACCGTCATGCCGTAGATGTGGAAGAACGGCAGCACCGCGAGCACGCGGTCAGATGCGCGCAGATCGATGTTCGTGCGGCACTGCTGCACGTTGGCGACCAGGTTGCGGTGGCTGAGCATGACGCCCTTGGGGATGCCTGTGGTGCCCGAGGAGTACGGCAGCACCGCGACGTGTGTTGCCGGGTCGAAACTCACTTCCGGCGCCGACCGCTGCTCGGTGAGAAGCTCACGAAGGTTCGGGTGGCCCTCGGCACCGTCGAGCACGATGAGGTGGTCGGCGGGGATGCCGATCGCGTCGGCTGCGGCGATGGCCTGGGGGAGCAGCGGCGAGACCGTGAGGAGCCAGGTGGCGCCGGCATCCCGCAGCTGCTTCTCGATCTCGGCCGGGGTGTACAGGGAGTTGAGCGTGGTGACCGTGGCGCCGGCGCGGAGTATGCCGTGGAAGACCGTCGCGAACGCGGGGACGTTGGGGCAGAGCATCCCCAGGACGGTGTCGGTGTCGACCCCGCGGGCGGCGAGGGCTCCGGAGAAGGCATCGATCTGGGCCCGCAGTGCGCCGTACGTGGTCTCAGCGCCGGTCGCGGGATCGATCAGTGCGACCCTGCCCAGGTCTTCGGCGTCCAGACTGGCGAAGAGGTAGTCGTAGACGCTGAGATTGGGGATGTCGACGTCGGGGTAGGGGCTGGTGAACACGAGGCTTCTCCCTTGACTCATCGTGCGACCGCGAAGCGGTTCCGGCGCCATCGCCGGTTGGCGTCCATCATGTCACGCGGAGAGGGAGATGCGACCGAGTCTCACCGGAGAAGGTACTGAGTCTTTTCCGGTGAGACTCGGAATGCCGCTGATCGAGGTGCTGCGTTCGCTCGAGGCCGCGATTCAGATCAGTGCGGGTTCGCGGATGTCGCCCCGCAGGCGGGCAGCAGCGAGCTCTTCCGCGGCTTCGAGCGGCGTCACACCGCGGGCGGCGGCATCGTCGAAGATGCGGCGCACGGTGTTGCCGATGCCCGCGACGCGCGCATCGATCTCGGCGCGGGTGCCGAGCTGCTTCGCGACGAGGTCGAGATAGATCACACCCCCGGCATTGACGACGAAGTCGGGGGCGTAGAGGATTCCGCGAGCGGCGAGCCGGTCGGCACCGTCACGGTCCGCGAGCGGGTTGTTCGCAGGGCCGCAGACCGCGCGGGCGTCGAGACGGTCGATGATCTCGTCGGTGAGGAGACCGCCGAGGCCCGCGGGCACGAAGACGTCGGCCGGCACCAGGTGCTCGGTTCCCGGGGGAGCCCAGGCCGCACCGAGTTCGGCGGCGAGGTCGCGCTTGGCCGGATTCACATCGGTCACGGTGAGGTCGGCGCCTTCCGTGCTCAGTCGCACGGCGAGGCGGCTGCCGACCTGGCCGAGCCCGGAGATCGTGATGCGTCGGCCCGCGACATCCGGGTCTCCGGTGACCCGTTCGAGGGTGGCCCGCAGCGCCTCGTACACGCCGAGGCTCGTGGGGCCCGCGGGCTCGCCGGAGCCTCCGACCGCATCGGGAAGGCCCACGACGTGTGCGGTGCGCTCGCTGACGACGAGCATGTCGTGGGTCGTCGAGCCCACGTCTTCCGCGGTGCGATAGAGGCCGCCGAGGGCCTCGACGGCATCACCGAGATCGAGGAAGGCGTCACGCCGCCGCGCGGCGTCGAGCTCGGTGCCCGGCGTGAGACCGATCACTGCCTTGCCTCCGCCGGCATCGAGCCCCGCCGCGGCGTTCTTCAGCGTCATCGCGGCGGACAGGCGCAGCGCGTCGCCGAGGGCATCGCTCCAGTGCGCGTACGTCCACAGACGGGCGCCGCCGAGGGCGGAGCCGAGGACGGAGGAGTGCAGCGCGACGGTGATGAACAGGCCGCTCCGCCGGCCGGTGATCACCTCCACGCGTTCGTGGGTGAAATCGGGCAGGGGCAGGGCGGTGGTCATCGGTTTCCTCTTTCGGCCGGCCTTGTGGGCTGTGCGCTCCGGTGCCGCGGCGTTGCGGCATCCTGCATCTATTGTGCCGCCCGCCGGCGCCGATTCCCAGAGGTGCGGGGATCTGCGTGTGCCGAGCAACTGCTCGGCGGTGCGGAAGTTGTCGATCCGCACATGTATAGGCCGATTCGATGATGATGAGCAGTCGTCGGGCTCGCGCCCGCATAGTTTCACCCTTTCCTCCACAGGTGCGCGGGTCAGGCTCGTGGTCCACAGATCACACGGGATCGACCTCGTGCCGCGGTGCGCACGACCAGGGTTGCCGCATGCTGCTGGCCCACCCCGACTCCACCCACTCGCTTCTCACCCAGTGGCGAGAGCCCGACGGTGAGCTGATCTCCCATCGGCTCTTCACCGCCGCGGATCTCAGACGGGCGGGGCTGAGCAAGCGGCGCATTCGGGCGGCTGTCGCGTCCGGCGTGCTCGTGCACGTGCGGCGAGGGGTTTACCTGCGGGCGGGTGTCACGCGGGATGTCGTCGTGGCCGCGAGTGCGAGCGGCCGTCTCGCCTGCGTATCGGCGCTGACCCCTTTGGGTGTTTTCGTGAGAGACCGTCCTGTGCCGCATATCCACTTCGCACGTGAC
>JAHIOK010000212.1 GCA_018895315.1 Actinomycetota bacterium
CGCGACGAGCGGCACGGCGGATACGGCGACACGTCGCAGTTGCCGAGCCTCGCGCCCGAGCCCGAGAAGGGCGCCGCCGCGGTGGCCGCGCTGACTGCGGTGCTCGAGCTGCGCCGCGAGATCGATGAGACCGGGGTGGTCGAGCCGGCCGCTGTCGATGCCGCGGTCGCCGCGGCCACTGAAGTCGCCGAACCGGTGTTCGAAGAGCAGGCCGCGCGCGCGACCGACGCCGCGACGGCCGAATCCGCCGATGCCCTGGCTGCGGCGCGTGCGCACGAGAGTGCGGGGACGGTTGCGTCGCACGATCCGGCAGCGAACCCGCCTGTGCAGCCTGACCCAGGGCCGGTGATGCGGCCACCAGCGCCCGCTCCGGAGGCGGCTCCGCACACGCGGCCCGTGCCGATCCAGGTGCCCGACGTTCAGGTGGACGAACTCGGGGTGGCCGACCGGCTGGGCCTCGGCGGCAATGACGACGATGAAGTGGGGCCCACCCGATGAGGGCAGGACTCATCCTCGGCGAGGCGCTCAACGGCCTTCGCCGGAACGCCTCGATGATCATCTCGGTCGTGCTCGTCACGTTCGTCTCGCTGACGTTCGTGGGCGCCGGCATTCTGATGCAGTCGCAGATCGGCAAGATGCGCGACTACTGGTCCGATCGTGCACAGGTCGCGGTCTACATGTGCACGTCGGTCTCGACGGCCTCGGAGACCTGCACCGGGGGAGTCGCGACGCAGGATCAGATCGACGCGGTCAAAGCGAAGCTCGACAGCGGGGCGCTGCAGCCGTTGATCCGCAACTACACGTTCCAGACGAGCGACGAGGTCTACCAGAAGGCGATCAATCAGATTGACCCGACGTTGACCGGCATCATCACGGCCGACCAGTTCAACGCCACATTCTCGATCAATCTCGTCGACCCCAGCCAGTCCGAGGTGATCAGCGAGGCCTTCAGCGGTACGGCCGGGGTCGAGCAGGTGCAAGATCAGCTGCAGTACCTCGAGCCACTGTTCTCGGCGTTGACCGTCGCGACCTATATCGCCGTCGGCATCGCGGCGTTGATGCTCATCGCTGCCGTGCTCCTGATCGCGACGACGATCAGGCTCTCCGCGTATGCGCGCAGGAGAGAGATCGGCATCATGAGGCTGGTCGGGGCATCCAACCGATTCATTCAGACACCCTTCATCCTCGAGGGTGTGTTTGCCGCGTTGATCGGTTCGGCGTTGGCGAGCGTGGCGGTGTGGGCGCTGGTGGAGTTCGGAGTGAACGGCTACCTTCGCGGTCGCATCGGTTTCATCTCGACGTGGGTCGGAATCGGTGATGTCGCGCTGGTGATTCCGATCATCGTGGTCATCGGCGTCGCGCTGTCAGCGATATCGGCCGGGTTCGCGATTCGACGCTGGCTGAGGGCGTAGCGCCGGTCTGAGGTAGACTGATCGGCTGTCGTGTCCACTCGGGATGCGGCATCCGATCGAGATGAGTGATCATGCCCAGGGAACGCGGGGAGAAGGTCGTCGCGACCAATCGTCGCGCACGCCACGAGTACGCCATCGAGAAGACGTACGAGGCGGGCATGGTGCTCACCGGCACCGAGGTGAAGTCCCTGCGACAGGGTCGCGCCAACCTCTCGGACGGCTATGCATACATCGACAACGGCGAAGTCTTTCTCGACGCCGTGCACATTCCCGAGTACTCGCAGGGCCACTGGACGAATCACGCGTCCAAGCGGGTGCGCAAACTCCTCCTGCACAAGGAGGAGATCATCAAGCTGTCGCACGCCGTCTCGGCCGGCGGCTACACGCTCGTACCTCTGAAGCTCTACTTCTCGGACGGCCGCGCCAAGGTCGAGATCGCTGTGGCCAAGGGCAAGCACGAGTGGGACAAGCGCCAGACCCTTCGCGAGCGCCAGGACAAGCGCGAAGCCGACCGGGCGATGCGCAGCCGCAACCGGGTGGGCGACTGAGCAGGCCCGTGGATGCCGCGCACCGGGCTCTCAGTCAGCGTGCGAGGAACCGGGCTTCGACCGCTGCCGCGATCGTGAGGTCTTCGGGCTGGAAATCGATTCCGGGGCCTGTCGAGTCTGCGAACGACATCTTCGCCGCGCGCAACATCGGGGGAGCGGCCTGTTCGTTGCCGCGGGTGAGGAGCCCCAGATCGGCGATCTCGAGCGGCGTCACCGAGCCCAGTCCGAGCGCTGCCGCATACGCAGTGGCGCGGTCGACGGCGACACGAACCGCGGATGCCGCCACCTCCGCCTCGATGGCCGTGGATGTGGCCGGGGTGAGGCGCCAGTCGACCCGGTCGACCTGCACGCCGTCGCGGGTGGAGACATCACTGATCCACCACGACAGCGCGGCGAAGTCGGTGAAGACGGCGGTGATCTCGACCGAGGCATGGTGCACCAACGGGAGCTGGGTGCCATCGGCGTTCCATGGGCGATCGGCCCAGATCGAGACGCGCTGGCTCGACCAGTCGACGATGGCGCCGGCGGTCTTCCGCGCCGTGAGGTCGTCGCGCACCGGGGCTGCCACAGCGGCGATGCGCTCGACGACTGCCCCCCTCTCGGGGCCTTCCGCACGGACGGTGAGTCGCGCGACGCCTTCTTCCGTAGCCACACGCGCATCGTGTTCGCCTCGGACCGTGATCATGACCTCGCTCATGAGGCCGACTCTACGTCAGACGGAGGACACCGACGAGGAGAAAGCAGCAGGGGTGGACTGATGCTTGCCGGCGTTGGTGAAGGCGAAGACCGCGATCACGATCGCACCGACGACGAGCGCTGCGGCGATGAGGATGATCACGAGTCGGGCCTTGGTCATGAGCCCAGATTATGCGATGCATGCCAGCGACGAGGAATGGCGCGGGGGTGGTATCCGTTGTAGTCTGTAGGGCTTGGGTGCTTCGGCATCCGAGCTGGTAATTCCACAGTGTGACAACGGCACCCTTCGCAAGAAGGACTCGGGGATGATCGGTTTCGACATCGTCTTCGAATCTGCGGGAAGCGGGCCGAGGATGCAGGGTTATCTCGTAAACGACCTCTGCAAAACTATAATTGCCGATGCAAATCGCAATGATTTCGCCCTCGCTGCGTAAGCGAGCCTGAAATCCGTGAGACCGTAGGCGTTCCCGCTACGGACCCTTGCGTC
>JAHIOK010000213.1 GCA_018895315.1 Actinomycetota bacterium
CCCAGTCCGTGAACTGGTACTGACACTGCCGCTCGCCGGGGCGTCTTGGGCCGGGGTCAGCCTCCGGCGGCGGGAGGCGTACGGCGCGATTCGGCGAGCTCGTCGACAAAGAGGGACGGCTCGTCGATCGTGCCATTGCGATAGGCCTGGCGGCCCACCATGTGCGCCGACAACGGCGCGGTCGCGAGCTGGATCAGCACGATCGGCACGAGGAACGCCACCACCGGCCACGACCGCAGCGATAGGGCGATCGCCAGGCAGATGAGGATGAGCCCGAGCACCTGGGGCTTGGTCGCGGCGTGCAGGCGGGTCGGAACGTCGCGGAAGCGCAGCACTCCGATCGCGGCAGTGAGGCAGAGCAGCGCGCCGATGAGAATCAGCACGAGGGATGCGACATCCAGAATCTCGTTCATCGGTCGTTGTTGTCCCTTCGCGCCACGAACCGGGCGATCGAGATCGACCCGAACACGCCCACCGCCGCGATGATCAGCAGCACCGGCAGCGTACGGGTGTGATGGTTGATCGCCATCTCGGCACCCAGGACGCACATCACCTCGGTGAGCAGCACATCGGAGGCCACGGCCCGGTCGAGAATTGACGGTCCGCGTACGATCCGCCAGAGCGTCAGCAGGGCGGCCACCCCGAAGACGGCATAGATCACGATCGTCAGCACGGTCATGCTCGGCGTCCGATCGCCGGGGTGCGCTCCACCGCGCGCACGAGCTCGACCTGGGCGCGCGAACCGACCGCCAGCACGATCCGCTTCTCCCACTCCTGCACGCTCCTGCGCTGCGCCTCGACCTGGGCGCGCGAGTTCACCCCGATCACGTGCAGGTAGAGGATGCGGCGCTCCCGGTCGGATTCGACGATCAATGATCCCGGAATGAGGGATGCCGTCACCGCGACGTGCGTCATGATCAGGTCGTCGTCGGTGCGCAGCTGCGCCGCGACGATCGCGGTGCCGGGATAGCGGCGGAAGTCGAGCACCTGCCACGCGACCGTGAGTGAGCCGCGCATGAGTGCGCCGATGAAGGCCAGCACGAAGACCGCGCCGTACCAGAGGTTGACGCGCCCCGACAGCTCCACCGGCGGCAACCGGAAGACGCGGGTGACCACGACGGCGGCGACCACCCCCGTCAGGAATGACATGACGGTGAACTGGCCCCACAGCAGCATCCACAGCGCGATGAGCCAGACGAAGAACGGCAGCTGGCGCCACAGCTGCTTCGACAGCTTCTGAGTGGGGCTCATTGCGCTGCCTCCTGCTCGAGCTGAGAGATGCTCAGCGGCTCGAGGAGGGCGGCGCCGATCCGCTCGCACACGCCATACAGCGGACCGGCGAAGATCGTCAATGCCAAGGTCACGCCCACCATTCCGGCGGTCGTGGCCGTCATGATGCGCGGAATCACGCGTCGCTCGGTCTGCACCTCGGCCGCCGGAGCATCGCCGAGGTAGGAGATCCGCGCCTCGGTCTCGACCTCGGCGTGGTCATCCTCTTCGCGCCAGAACGCGAGGTTCCAGGCGCGCATCAGCGCGTAGAGGGTCAGGAGCGAAGTGACGATGCCGCCGACGATCAGCACCATCATGAGCGGCGTGCCCACTTTCGCTGCGGCGTCGAACAGCGCGAACTTGCCGATGAAGCCCGAGAACGGGGGCAATCCGCCGAGGTTGATCGCGGGAATGAAGTACAGCACCGCGATGACCGGAGCCGCGCGCATCAGTCCCCGCACACGCAGGATCGACGTACTCCCCGCGCGGCGCTCGATGAGCCCTACGGCGAGGAACAGCGTCGTCTGCACGACGATGTGATGCACCATGTAGTAGATCGTCGCGCCGATCGCCGCCGGGGTCGCAATGGCGAGACCGAACACCATGTAGCCGATGTGGCTCACCAGAGTGAACGACAGTATTCGTTTGAGCTCGGCTTGTGCGAGGGCGCCGAGAACACCGACGATCATGGTCGCGAGCGCGATGATCATCAGCAGCGTGTTGACGTCGTTGTCGCGGAACAGCTCTGTCTCGGTACGGATCATCGCGTAGACGCCGACTTTCGTCAGCAGTCCGGCGAACACCGCCGTGACCGGCGCCGGAGCGGTCGGATACGAGTCCGGAAGCCAGAACGACAACGGGAACACCGCCGCCTTGATACTGAAGGCCAGCAGCAGCATGACGTGCAGCACGAGCTGCGTCGACTGCGGCAGCTCCGTCATCCGCTCGGAGATCTGCGCCATGTTCACGGTGCCGAGGGCTCCGTAGATCATCGCGATCGCGGCGAGGAACAGGATCGACGAGACCAGTGAGACGACGATGTAGACGACGCCGGTGCGGATGCGCGACTCGGTGCTGCCGAGAGTGATGAGCACGTACGAGGCGACCAGCAGTATCTCGAACCCGACGTAGAGGTTGAACAGGTCGCCCGCGATGAACGCGTTGAAGATTCCCGCCGAGAGGATCAGATAGGAGGGGTGGAAGATCGAGACGGGCGTGTCGTCGTCGCCGTCTGCCGCACCCTGACCGACCGAGAAGAGCAGCACCGCGAGCAGCACGATGCTCGAGACCACCACGAGGAGGGCGGCGAGCCGGTCGACGTAGAGCACGATCCCGAACGGGATGGGCCAGCCACCGACCGACACAGCGATGGGAGAACCCGAATCGACGACGACGAGGAGGATCGCGGCGATCACGAGCACCAGCGTCAGCGTGATGGTCGAGACGATCACCTGCGTGCGGCGGTGCCGACCCGCGATCAGCGCGATCGCCGCGCCGATCAAGGGGAGAGTGACCAGGAGGGGAACCAGCGAACTCCAGCTCATCGATCGTCACCCCCGGGCGGTCGCTGCGGGCGGTCGACCGGCGCATCGTCGCGGATGCTGCTCACATCGCGTGCGTGCAGCACCGTGATCGGCGAGGTGTCCATGCCGACGAAGTCCGTGGTGGCGTCGTCGTCTTCGTCGTCGATCTCGTCGTCCATCGTCTCGTCGGGCTCGCCCCCGCGCTCGCGCAGTGCGACATCGGCCTCGTCGTCCTCGACGGTGTCGGCCTGGCCGAGCTGCCACGAGCGGTAGATCAGCGCCAGCAGGAAGGCCGAGACCGCGAAGGTGATCACGATGGCAGTCAGCGTCAGGGCCTGCGGCAGAGGATCCGACATCTCGGACGGATCCGCCGCGCCGAAGAAGGGCGCCACTCCGGGCCGACCCATCACGATCAGCAGCAGCAGATTGGCCGCGTTTCCGAGCAGTAAGAACCCGATGAGAACGCGGGTCAGGCTGCGCTCGAGCATTGCGTAGACGCCGCAGGCGAAGAGCGCCGCCATGATGACGATCAGCACGACCGAGACACTCATCAGACGGTCACCGCCTTCGCGCGCAGCTCGAGC
>JAHIOK010000214.1 GCA_018895315.1 Actinomycetota bacterium
CCTCTCGGCGCAGTCCGTCGGTGTGGACGAGGTAGACCTGCTCGATGTCGATCCACGAGGGCCGCCCCTGCGAATCCCACGGTCCGGCGCCGATCGACAAGAAGTCACGGTTGCCGTCGTGCGCCTTGCTGGTCAGGCGCACCGCATAGACGCGGTCCGCACTCTGACGTCCGATCACGAGCACGGGCCGGTCTTTGCCCCGGCCGTCGTTCTCCTCATAGGGCACCCAGGTCCAGACGATCTCGCCGGCATCGGGGTCACCGTCGCGATTCGGGGCGTAGGAGATCCTCAACCCGTCCTTGCCTGGGGGCGCGATCTCGACCGTCGCCGTGCCCGCCCGCGGGGCACGCGCCGACGTCCGAGGCGCTCCGGGAGCTGCAGGTCGCGAGGTAGCACGAAACAGCCCGAAGATCGCCGAGAGGATGCCGCTGGATCGAGTCACGCCGCTACCTTATTCGCTCTGCCGCGGCCCGTTTACGAACGGTTGTGGGGCACTACGCCGTTGGGGAGCCACCCAAAACCGTTCGCAAACGGAAGGGTCGTAGGGCAAGAAGAAACGGGGGGTCGCCGCACGACGAACCCCGCACACGCCAGAAGGGCGCCGCGACCGAGTCGCGACGCCCTTCTGGCTGTGTGTTGCAGGACGTCAGGCGCGCGCGTCCAAGAGGTAGCCCTCTTCGCCGTGCACGACAGTGTCGACACCGGCGATCTCGTCCTCGCTCGTGATACGGAAGCCGATCGTCTTCTGGATGATCCAGCCGATGATGTAGGCGAGCACGAAGGAGTAGATCAGGACCGAGAAGGCGCCGACCGCCTGCACTCCGAGCTGGGCGAACGAACCGGTGTCGAGGAGGCCGATGCCGGCGCCGAAGATACCGATGTAGAGCGTTCCGATGATGCCACCCACGAGGTGGATGCCGACGACGTCGAGAGAGTCGTCGAATCCGAGCTTGAACTTCAGCTCGATGGCAAGGGCGCAGACAGCACCGGTCAGCAAGCCGAGGAGCATCGCCCAGCCGGGCGTCAGGATGTTGCAGGCCGGGGTGATCGCGACGAGACCCGCGACAGCACCGGAAGCGGCACCGATCGAGGTGGGCTTGCCGTCCTTGATCTTCTCGACGATCAGCCAACCGAGGATGGCGGCGGCCGGAGCGGCGAGGGTGTTGATCCACGCGATCGCGGCGACACCGTCGACGGCGGCTTCCGATCCGGCGTTGAAGCCGAACCATCCGAACCACAGAAGCGAGGCACCGAGGAGCGTCAGCGGCACGTTGTGGGGCTTCTGGATGCCCTTCTGGAAGCCGACGCGCTTGCCGAGGACGAGCGCCAGGGCGAGGCCTGCCGCACCGGCGTTGATGTGCACCGCGGTGCCACCAGCGAAGTCGTTGACCTTGAGGACGCTGGCCAGCCAGCCTTCCTTGAGGTTGAAGACCCAGAAGGCGACCGGGAAGTACACGACGGTGACCCACACGCCGGCGAAGATCAGCCAGGCACCGAACTTGGCGCGGTCGGCAATGGCGCCGGAGATCAGGGCAACGGTGATGATCGCGAACGTCGCCTGGAAGCCGACGAATGCGAGGCCGGCGAGGTCGGGGCTCATCGCTCCGCCGTCGCCGATGCCGAGGAGGCTGCTGAGGCCGATCATCCCGTCGAACGGGTTGCCCAGGACGCCCGGGATGATCGGGGTGCCGAAGGCCATGCCGTAGCCGTAGACGACCCAAAGGACGCCGACCAGGCCCATCGCGCCGAAGCTCATCATCATCATCGAGATGACGCTCTTCGCCTTGACCATGCCGCCGTAGAAGAACGCGACGCCGGGGGTCATGAGGAGCACGAGCGCTGCGGCCACGAGGAGCCAGAGCGAGTTCACTGCGGTTGCCGCGTCGTAGTCGGCCGCTGCTGTCAATATCTGCATGGGTTACCTCTCAGGTGGATCTCTCGGGTATCACCGACGCCGCTGGAGGCAGTCAGGTTGTCCTTGTGAGTGTGCTGAGGTGAGGTTTCCTCGGGCGAGTTTCCAGGTTTCACGCTGGTTACGGACCGCCCGTTCATGTAAACATCGTGTTTCGAGGGCCCAGCAATTGCCCAGGTGGGGCAGTCAGTCAGCTGTGAGTGAGTGCGATCAGACGGGACGTCGCGCGCAGATACTTCTTGCGATAGCCGCCACCGAGCATCTCTTCGCCGAACACCTGATCCAACGGTACGCCGGTGGCGCGGATGGGAATCTGTGCGTCGTAGGCACGGTCCACGAAAGCCACGAACCGCAATGCTGCCGACTGGTCATCGAGCGAGATGACATCTCTGATCCCGATCAGGGTCAGGTCGTCGAGCAGCCGTAGGTAGCGCGAGGGATGCACCTGAGCGAGGTGCGCGATCAGGTCAGCGAAGGTGTCGTCCGAGACGAGAGCGGATGCCGCGGCATCCGTCACGGCGCGTTCGTACGGCTCGCTTTCGAGCACGGCTGCGTGCCCGTCGAGTGCGCGCTGACGGAAGTCGGTCCCGTCGATGCGCAGGGTCTGGAAGCGGTCCGACATCGCATGGATCTCGCGCAGGAAGTCCTGAGCGGCGAACCTCCCCTCGCCGAGGGCATTCGGCGGAGTGTTGGATGTCGCGGCCATGCGCGTGCCGGTGGCGGCAAGCTCACCGAGCAGGCGCGTCATCACCATCGTGTCGCCGGGATCGTCCAGCTCGAACTCGTCGATGCAGAGCAGGTCGGTCCCGCGGAACTGCTCGACCGTCTTCTGATAGCCGAGTGCCCCCACCAGGGCGGTGTATTCGATGAAGGATCCGAAGTACTTCCGGCGCACCGGCATCGCATGATAGATCGACGCCAGCAAGTGGGTCTTCCCGACACCGAAACCGCCATCGAGGTATACGCCGGGCTTGGCCTCCGGCACCTTCTTCGCACGGCGGAACAGTCCACTCTTCGGCGCGGAGGCTCCTCCGCCGGCGAACGCGATGAGCGTGTCTTTCGCATCCTGCTGCGACGGGTATGCGGGGTCGACGCGATAGGACTCGAAGGTGGCACCGTCGAACTGCGGTGGAGGCACGAGAGCGGCGACCATCTCGGCGGCCGAAACCTGTGCCGTGCGGGTGCTCAGGTGGACGATGCCGACGTGGGAGGTACCCGAAGAGGAGGACATTCCGATGACGCTGTCTTACTGGGAGGGGCGCCGCGGCGCATACGGGAGAACTAGGGTCGAATCGACGGAGTCCACCCTACGCCGTCGTCATCCCCGCCCTGATCCGAGGAGCAGTCCGTGTCCATCGAGTTCGACACCACATCCGCGAAGTTCGCCGAATACGCCGAGCCCGGTCGCCTCGTCAGCCGCGATTGGCTCGAAG
>JAHIOK010000215.1 GCA_018895315.1 Actinomycetota bacterium
AGCGCCGAGGCGCCAGTAGTCGCCGAACCGGTATCCGCCGGGCTCGAGCACCATGAGGTTCGCGGGCGTTGCGACCGGCGTGAGGAACGATGCTGCACCCGCGACGGTGAGGGCCATCATGAACGGCTGCACGCTCAGATCGAGCGAGCCCGCAATGGACGCCGCGATCGGAGCGACGATCAGCACCGTCGCCACGTTCGAGATGAACTGTCCGAGCACGATCGTCACGACGCACAGCACCAGCAACGCGAACTGCGGGGCCGCGCCACCCACGAGATTCAGGACACCTGCAGCCACGACATCCGCCGCTCCCGTCTGAAGGAAGGCGGAGGACAGCGGGATCATCCCGGCGATCAGCACCACGGTCGTCCAGGAGATCGCGCGGTACGTCTGCGGCGCCGTGAGCACCCGGCTGACCACGAGTGCTCCGGCGGCGAGCAGTCCTGCGACCGCCGGAGGCACGAGGCCCGTCGCGAGCAGCAGCACCATGATCGCGGTGATCACGAGTGTGCGGCGGGCGCCCCTCCCCAGCGGGACCGTGCGCTGCACGGCGCGCGGCTCGACCGAGACGAGCACGTCGGGGCCGCGTGTGAGGTGGTCCAGTGCACCCCACGGACCCTGCAGCAGCAGGGCATCGCCCGCCTCGAGGGTGACGCGGCCGGTGGATGTGGCGTCCGGTCGCTGTTCCCCCCGACGGATGCCGAGGATCACGAGACCCTCGGGTTCGGTCGTCATACCGGCGAAGGCGGTGGCGCCCACGAAGCGTGAGCGCGGCGAGACGACGACCTCGGCGACACC
Organism: Actinomycetota bacterium; assembly: GCA_018895315.1. Classification (GTDB taxonomy): domain Bacteria; phylum Actinomycetota; class Actinomycetes; order Actinomycetales; family Microbacteriaceae; genus Microbacterium. Next base: position 799 of record JAHIOK010000215.1, read on the forward strand.
CTCGCGGGCCGTGAACATCTCGGCGGTCTCGATGTGCACGTCGTAGGCGCTGCGGAGCGTCGAGGCGTGCACGCTCAAGTCCGTGCTCATCGCCGTTGCGACTCGATTCGGGAGAGTGCGACGGCCGAGCAGCAGCACGATCGCAACAGTGCCCACGACCAGCGGCACGCCGACCAGCGCGAATTCGAAGAACCCGAAGGGGCGGCCGCCGCTGGCTGCGGCCAGTTCGGAGACCACCGGATTGACGGGTGTTCCCGCGAGCGTGAGGAGGGATGCCGCGGATGCCGTGAACGCCACCGGAATCAGCACCTGCGACGGCACGAGCCCCGCACGCCGCGCCACCACGACCGCCACGGGCACGAGGGCCGCGACCGCCCCATTGATGCTGATGAAGGCGGCCAGCAGTGCGACGACCGCGCTGAGCATGAGGATGATCGGGATGCGTCGGCGCCCGGCCCGCGCGACGACGAAGCGTCCGACCCACGCAGTGACGCCGCTGGCATCGAGCGCTTCCGACACCACGAAGAGGCTCGCGATGAACAGAACCGTCGGGTCGCCGAACCCGGCGAGCGCCTCGGGGAGGGTGAGGACCCCGGTGACCCAGAGCGCGAGGGAGACGCCGATCGCGACCACGCCGAGCGAGATCCTGCCCGAGACGAACGCGACCACCGCGAGACCGAGGATCACGAAGGTTGCTGCGACGGGGTCCACGCGCCCACGCTACCGCGGGGGTCCCCTCCGTTTACGAACGATTCTGGTCGCCTCCGGAGCGCTCGGAACGACGAAAACCGTTCGTAAACGGAAGAGGGGGACGGAAGACGGGGTCAGACGAAGCGGACGGTCTGCTGCAGGCGGGTGCGGACGTCGAATACCTCGTTGCCGCCGATCTCGCGTGCGCCCGTCACGCCGCGCCGGAGCACGGTCGACAGCGCACTGCGCGAGACGAGGGCGATCGGGATGCCGCGGACCTTGCCGAGCTCCTCGATGGGCTGCAGCAGGTCGTCGTCGGGGAGCACGACGATGGCACCGCCGAACCGCACGCCGGCCGAGCGCGCGATGACCCGCATTCGTCCGAGCAGTTCGCCCACCGGAGATCCCGGCACATCGTCGCCGATGAGCTCACCCCGGCGCACCCGTACCGGGCCGCCGAAGTCTTCGGACAGCACACCGTACAGTCCGCTCGGCCCGAGCACGATGTGGTCGAGCTTCGCCTCGGGGTCACCGCTGCGGCCGCCCGCCGCGACGTCGTGCCACACGGTGTA
>JAHIOK010000216.1 GCA_018895315.1 Actinomycetota bacterium
CGTTCAGGGCCTCATCAACGTACAGTTCGCGATCAGCGCCGGGGTGCTCTATGTGATCGAGGCGAACCCCCGCGCGAGCCGCACCGTGCCCTTCGTCTCGAAGGCGCTCGGCATCCCGCTGGCGAAGGCGGCCGCGCGGATCATGACGGGCTCGACGGTTGCAGGACTCATCGGGGAAGGCCTGCTGCCCGCGATCGACGGATCACGCGTGCCGATGGATTCGCCGGTATCGGTGAAAGAGGCTGTCCTGCCCTTCAAGCGGTTCCGCACGAAGGACGGTCAGACCGTCGACTCCGTGCTCGGCCCCGAGATGCGCTCGACGGGCGAGGTCATGGGCATCGACCGCGACTTCCCGACGGCGTTTGCGAAGAGCCAGGAGGCCGCATACGGCGGGATGCCGCTGTCGGGCACCGTGTTCATCTCGGTCGCCGACGCCGACAAGCGCGCGGTCATCCTGCCCGCGCACCGCCTGCAGCAGCTGGGATTCCATCTGGTGGCCACCGAGGGGACCGCCGAGATCCTTGCGCGCAACGGCATCGCCGTAGAGATCGTCAACAAGTTCAGCGCGACGCAGGCCTCGGGGGAGACGAACATCGTCGACCTGATCAACGCCGGCGACATCGACATCATCGTCAACACGCCGAGCGGCATGTCGGCTCGCGCCGACGGGTACGAGATCCGAGCGGCGGCCGTTGCCGGAGACAAGGCGCTGTTCACGACCATCGCAACCCTCGGCGCAGCCGTCAGCGCGATGGACGCAATGGCCGACGGATTCCGAGTGAAGAGCCTTCAGGAGTATGCGGCCGATCGGGCGGCGCGCCTGTGACGGGTTTTGGCGAGCGTGTTCGCGCCGCGATCGCGCAGCACGGGCACCTCTGCGTCGGCATCGATCCGCACGCGTCTCTGCTGGCCGAATGGGGGCTGGATGCCTCCGCTGCAGGCGCCCGCGAGTTCGGCCTTCGCGTCGTGGAGGCGACCGCGGGGCGTGCGGGCATCGTGAAGCCGCAGGTGTCGTTCTTCGAGCGATATGGCTCGGCGGGATTCGCCGCGCTCGAAGATGTGCTCGCTGCCGCGCGTGAGGCGGGCCTGCTCGTGATCGCTGATGCGAAGCGCGGCGACATCGGCACCACGATGGATGCCTATGCGAGGGCCTGGCTGACACCTGGATCACCGCTCGAAGCCGATGCGCTGACAGTGAGCCCGTACCTGGGCGTCGGATCACTCACCGACACCTTCCGTTTCGCGGTCGCCCATGACAAGGGCGTGTTTGTGCTGGCGGCCACGAGCAACCCCGAGGCAGCCGATCTGCAGCGCGCGCTCGTGGCGCGCGAGGAGCCGCTGACGCTCGCGCACGACGTGATCCGTGAGACGTCGGCGTTCAGTGCCGCGATCACCCCCGAGGGGGACTGGTCATCCGTCGGCTTCGTGATCGGCGCCACGGTCGATCTCGTCGAAAGTGGTCTCCCCGCATCGATCGCTCCCGTCGCGCCGATCCTCGCTCCCGGATTCGGTGCGCAGGGTGCTCGACCGCAAGACCTCGCCCGCTTGTTCGGTTCTCTCGCGCCTGCGGTGATCGCAAGTGAGAGTCGCAGCATCCTGTCGGCGGGTCCTGAGAGGATCGCCGAGACCATCACCGCCCACGCCGATGCCTTCGGGAGTACGAATGTCTGAGCACCGGACCCCGCCCGAGGTCGATCGGATTGCCGCCTCGCAGAAGGCTGTCGCGGCCCGGCGGGCGCGCGCGAGCCTCAAGCGTGACATCTCGACCCGGGTCGTCTCCCCACAGGACGTGCTGCGTCGTGGTTTCGCCGATGCCTCGTCCCCCGCAGGCACTTTGCGGATCACCGAGTTCCTCACCTCGATCCCCGCGATCGGCGAGGGCAAGCGCGACCGGATCCTTGACGCTCTGGGCATCTCCCCGGTCAAGCGCGTGGGCGGACTGGGCGCACGGCAGCGCCGGGCGATCGAGGAGTGGCTGGCCGAGCGACTTCCCGAGCCGGTCGCCCGCGAGGGTCGCAGCCGTCTCATCGTGCTCGCGGGTCCGACCGCGGTCGGCAAGGGCACGGTCGCTGCCGAGATCGCCGTGCAGCATCCCGAGATCCACCTGTCGGTGTCTGCGACGACCCGTCCGCCGCGTCCGGGCGAGGTCGACGGAACCCACTACTTCTTCGTGGACGACGCCGGATTCGATCGGCTGATCGCCGATGATGAGCTGCTCGAGCACGCCACGGTGCACAACAA
>JAHIOK010000217.1 GCA_018895315.1 Actinomycetota bacterium
CCGGGCAGCGTCGCCTACAACTTCCAGCGCAAGGGTGTCATCGTCGTCGCTGCCGACAGTGCGTCCGAGGATGACGTCATGCTCGCGGTTCTCGAAGCCGGTGCCGAGGAGGTCGAACCCCACGGCGATGGCTACGGCATCATCACCGAAGCCACCGACCTCGTCGCCGTGCGGTCGGCGCTGCAGGATGCCGGGATCGACTACGAGTCGGCGGACGTCGAGTTCGTGCCCAACCTCAAGGTCGAGATCGACGCCGATACCGCCCGTAAGGTGTTCCGTCTCATCGATGCTCTGGAAGACAGCGACGATGTGCAGAACGTCTACAGCAACTTCGACCTCACTGCCGAGGTGCAGGCGGAGCTCGAAGAAGACGAGTAGACGCTCGTCTCGTCGGGCGGGGCGCGCCTGAGGGCTGCGGCCTCCCCCCGCGCTTAGCGTGGGGGAGTGGCATCCCCTCCTCTGCGCGTGCTGGGCATCGACCCGGGTCTCACCCGGTGCGGTGTCGGCATCGTCGATGTTGAGGCGAATCGCTCCGCGAAGCTGGTCTATGTCGGAGTCGTGCGGTCTGCGCACGAAATGCCGATCGCTGAGCGCCTCGCCACGATCGCCTCCGGCATCCGCACGATCATGGCGGAATTCAGCCCGGCGGTCGTCGCTGTCGAGCGTGTCTTCGCCCAGCAGAACCGCAGCACCGTGATGGGCACGGCGCAGGCCAGCGGCGTTGCGCTCCTGATGGCGGCCGAGCGTGGCTTGCCCGCGGAGACGCACACACCGACCGAGGTCAAAGCGGCGATCACCGGCTACGGCGCGGCCGACAAGCGCCAGGTGCAGACGATGGTGGCCCGTATCCTCGGGCTCGACGAATTGCCGAAGCCGGCGGATGCCGCCGACGCCCTGGCCATCGCGCTCTGCCATGCGTGGCGGCGAAATCCTGCGACTGCCCCCGCGAGCGGGGCATCGGGATTGACGCCGGCGCAACGAGCGTGGGCCGAGGCCGAGCGCGTCGCCCGCCGGTGACGCGTGTCGCTCGAACATAGCTCCGAAACCGCCGGTAGAATCGACGGATGATCTCCTCGCTGCACGGCACGGTTCTGCATGTGAGCGGTGATGCGCTCGTCATCGAAGTCGGAGGTGTCGGGTTCTCCGTGGCCGTCACGGCCGATGTCGCGCGCCGCACTCATCTCGGCAGCGACATCAGACTGAACACGAGTCTCATCGTCCGCGAAGACGCCCTCTCGCTCTTCGGCTTCGACGAGCGCGAAGAGCTCGAGGTGTTCGGGCTCCTGATCGGCGTGACGGGTGTCGGCCCGAAATCTGCCCTGGGTGTGCTGTCGACCCTGTCGGTCGAGCAGATCGCCACGGCGGTATCCGCAGACGACGACGCACCGTTCCGCCGGGTGTCGGGCATCGGGCCCAAGACCGCGAAGCTCATCGTGCTGCAGCTCGCCGGCAAGCTGGTGGCCCCGCGGCTCGCAGCCGCCGCCGCTCCCGGTGCGGCCTCGCTGAACGGGCAGGTCGTGCAGGCGCTGGTCGGACTCGGCTGGTCGGAGCGTCTGGCGGTCGAGACGGTCACGGTTGTTGCCGCCGAAGCATCCCCCGCCGAGCGCACCACGGTTGCCTCGCTCCTGAGACTCACGCTCGCGCAACTCGGCCCCGCGCGAAAGGAGCACGCCGGTGGATGAGTTCCGCGACGCCGACGAGCCCGTCGACGAGACGGAGCTCGCGATCGAGGGTGCGCTGCGACCGTCCTCGCTGGCGGAATTCGTCGGCCAGCAGAAAGTGCGCGGCCAGCTGCAGCTCCTGCTCGACGCCGCGCGCATCCAGCAGCGCCCCGCCGATCACATCCTGCTGTCCGGCCCTCCGGGCCTCGGCAAGACCACGCTCGCCATGATCGTCGCGCACGAGAGCAACCGGCCGCTGCGCCTCTCCAGTGGCCCCGCCATCCAGCACGCCGGCGACCTCGCTGCCCTCCTGTCGAGCCTGACCCCGGGAGAAGTGCTGTTCATCGACGAAGTGCACCGGATGGCGCGTTCGGCGGAAGAGATGCTGTACCTCGCGATGGAGGACTTCCGCATCGACATCATGGTGGGCAAAGGAGCAGGAGCCACCAGCATCCCGCTCGATCTTGCGCCGTTCACGCTGGTCGGCGCCACCACGCGATCCGGGATGCTGCCCAACCCGCTGCGCGACCGCTTCGGTTTCACCGCCCACCTCGAATACTACGAACCCGAAGAGCTGGAGCAGGTGATCGAGCGGTCCGCCGTGATGCTCGGAGTCACGCTGCCGCCGGCTGCCCGCGCCGAGATCGCGAAGCGCTCGAGGGGCACACCCCGCATCGCGAACCGACTCCTGCGTCGCGTCCGCGACTACGCTCTCGTGCGCGGTGGGGGAGCGGGTGCCGATATCGCGATCGTGGATGCCGCACTCGAGCTGTACGACGTCGACCCGATCGGGCTCGACCGGCTCGACCGCGCGGTGCTCGACATGCTGGTGCGCCGATTCCGTGGCGGCCCGGTGGGGTTGAGCACGCTGTCGGTCTCCGTCGGCGAAGAGGCTGAGACGGTCGAGTCGGTGGTAGAGCCCTATCTGGTGCGCATCGGGTTCATGGGGCGCACGCCGCGCGGTCGCGTCGCGACCCCGGAGGCCTACCAGCACCTCGGGGTGCCGCATCCCGAGGGGGCCCTCAGAATCAATGACCTATAATCACTGAAGGCTTTCGCCGACCCTCCTCCCGCCAGGCAGTGCCGCTCCGGTGCGCCTCATCTGAAAGGTGCCGCACCTCCATGGATCTTGGAACGTTCTTCCAGCAATACGGCCTCATCATCCTGCTCGTCCTCCTCCTGGTCTTCATGTTCTACAGCTCGCGTCGCCGTATGCAGAAGCAGAAGGCCGAGCAGGAGTCGAAGGCCCGCCAGACCGTGCCGGGCGCCGAAGTCCTCATGCAGGGCGGTCTGTACGGAACCATCGTGGAGTTCGACCCCGAGAACCTCGACCAGCCCGCGATCGTCTCGATCGCTCCCGGCGTCGAGATCAAGGTGCACAGCCAGGCCATCCTGCGCGTCGTCACCCCCACCGAGGGTGTCGTGACAGAAGACGAGTACCTCACCGCCGAGGAGAGCGCGGCCGAGTACGCGGCCGGTGTCGCCAGCGGCGAGATCAGCTCGATCAGCGATGACCGCCTGCGTGCCGAAGCCGAGGCCGAGAAGGCCGTCGACGACGCGGAGAAGAAGAACAAGCCCGAAGCCTGATCGGCTCCCACTGATCGGCATTCGCGCCGCTCTCGAGAAAGTTGACCCGTCGTGGCGACCTCCACACCCGTCCGGCACGCCTGGCGTGCACTGACCGGACTGCTCCTCATCACCGGACTCCTGTTCGGAGTGAACGCCCTCGGCGTCTACGTCTTCCAGAAGAGCTCGTGGGCGCCCGGGCTCGCACTCGACCTGCAGGGCGGCACGCAGATCGTGCTGCAGGCGCAGACACCGGACGGCACCGACCCGACCAGTGAGCAGATGTCGCAGGCCGTGACGATCATCCGCCAGCGTGTGGATGCCTCGGGCGTCGGCGAAACGGATGTCACCACCCAGGGCGGCAAGAACATCGTCGTCCAGATCCCGGGAACGGCCGATGAGGCCACGCGCCAGCGGATCGAGGCCTCCGCCCAGCTGCAGCTGCGCGCCGTGCTCTACGCCGGCCAGCCGGCCACCAGCTACGTCGGCAATGACGGCAACAGCACGCCGTATCCGACGCCCGACCCCGGTCTGCAAGCGACTCCATCGGTCTCTCCGAGCAACGGCAGCGACACGGCGTGGATCACCCCCGCGCTGCAGGCACAGTTCCTGGTCTACAACTGTGGTGACCCGAACAACAACGCTGCCAATGCGCCCAAGGATCAGCCTCTGATCACCTGCGACGACAGTGGCACCGCGAAGTACATCCTCGGCCCGGTCGAGCTCGACGGAACCTCGATCAGCGACGCCACGTTCGGTCTGCAGTCCACGAACAACCAGTGGACCGTCAACCTGAAGTTCAATGCCGAGGGCACCGCAACGTTCGGTGCGATCAGCCAGCGCCTCTACGGCGCCACATCACCGCTGAACCAGTTCGCGTTCGTGCTCGACGGCAAGGTGCTCTCCGCGCCGACGATGAACGCCGTGATCCTCGACGGCAATCCGAGCATTTCGGGCAGCTTCACGCAGACGAGCGCCAAGACGCTCGCCGATCAGCTGAAGTACGGTGCGCTGCCCCTGAGCTTCAGCGTCGTCAGCTCCGACACGATCTCGGCAACCCTCGGTTCCCAACAGCTCCAGATCGGACTGATTGCAGGCCTCATCGGCCTCATCCTCGTCGCGGTCTACTCGCTGATCACCTATCGCGCGCTCGGGTTCGTCATCATCGCCTCGCTGGCGGTGATGGGCGTGCTCACCTACGTCACGATCTGCGTGCTGGCCTGGCGGATGGGCTTCCGCCTGTCACTCGCGGGTGTTGCGGGTCTGATCGTGTCGATCGGGTTCACCGCCGACTCGTTCATCGTCTACTTCGAACGAATACGAGACGAGCTCCGCGACGACAAGTCGATCACGGGTGCCGTCGAAGACGGATGGGGTCGAGCCAAGCGCACGATCTACATCTCCAAGTCGATCAACGTGCTCGCCGCCGTGGTGCTGTACATCCTCGCGGATGCCACGGTGAAGGGCTTCGCGTTCACGCTGGGGCTCACCACCGTGATCGACGTGCTCATCTTCATCTTGTTCACGCATCCGGTGATGCAGCTGCTCGCTCGCACGCGCTTCTTCGGATCCGGCCACAAACTGTCGGGCCTCGACCCGGACGCGCTCGGAGCGGTCTACCGCGGGCGTGCGCAGTTCCGCGCCCCCGCTCCCGCCGCCGTGAAGGGTCGGGCCGCACGCTCGCGCGGAGAGGCTGAGCGACGCCAGACCATCGCGGAGCGTAAGCAGGCAGAAGAACTCACGACATCCGGAAAGGATGCGGGCGCCACGTCTGCGTCCGCCGCCAAGGGGGAGCGCGACTGATGGGCAAGATGAGTCAGTTCGGAAACAACCTCTACTCGGGCAAGGTCTCCTTCCCGTTCGTCGGCCGGCGTCGGCTGTGGTTCATCATTGCTGCCGTGCTCGTGCTGGGGTCTGTCCTCGTGCCGTTCGTTCGGCCGGTGCAGTTCTCGATCGAGTTCACCGGTGGTTCCCAGTTCACGGTGTCGAGCCTGTCGAGCCCCGACCAGACGCTGGCGACCACCGCGGTACACACCGTCGTCCCCGATGCTGTCACGAAGGTCTCGACGGTCGGCACCACAGCGGTGCGCGTTCAGACCGATCAGATGAGCACCGAAGACACACTCGCGGTGACCCAGGCTCTCGCAACCGCCTACGGCGTCAACGTCAGCGAAGTCACCGCGTCCTTCATCGGGCCCAGCTGGGGTGCCGATGTGACCCGTCAGTCGCTCTGGGGGCTGGCGATCTTCCTGGCGCTGACCTTCCTGATCCTCGCGCTGTACTTCCGTACGTGGAAGATGTCCGCCGCCGCCATCATCGGCGTTGTCGACGTGCTCGTGATCACGATCGGTGTGTATGCGCTGGCCGGCTTCGAGATCTCCCCTGCGGCCGTGATCGGATTCCTGACGATCCTCGCCTACTCGCTGTACGACACCACGGTGGTCTTCGACAAGATTCGCGAGAACACACGAGAAGACGGCGAGGTGTCGGGCCGCACGTTCGGCGAATCCGTCAACCTCGCCGTCAACCAGACGCTGATCCGCTCGATCAACACAACGGTGGTCGCGATTCTTCCGGTGGGCGCGATCCTGTTCATCGGCGCTTTCTGGCTCGGTGCGCAGACTCTGAGCGACATCTCGCTGTCGATCTTCGTCGGCATCATCGTCGCGGCCTACTCCACGCTGTTCGTCGCCGCACCGCTGTACTCGTTCTTCCGTGAGAACGAGCAGAGCATCAAGGTGCGCGACGCGAAGGTTCGAGCCAATCGCGCCAAGGCTGCCGTCACCGTCTGATCGCTCGTACGTGCGCCGCCGTCCGTGACGCCTCGCGGGCGAGCGGCGCGTGGGTGAGCGCGGCGTAGAATAGACAGATTCGACGAAGGGCTGGGGTGACCGGATGACAGAAACGGTGCCGTCCGGCGCTTCTCCGTCGTCACTCCGCCGTCTCGTCCCCCGCATCTTCTCGCGCTCAGCGCGCCGCGATGACGTCGACAAGCTGCTCCGGACCGTGCGTACGCACCATCCCAAGGGTGATCTCGCGATCATCGAGCGCGCGTACGACGTCGCCGACAAGGCGCACGCCGGGCAGAAACGGCAGAGCGGCGAGCCGTACATCACTCATCCGCTGGCGGTTGCGCAGATCCTCGCCGACTTCGGCCTCGGGCCGAAAGCCATCGCCGCGGCGCTGCTGCACGACACGGTGGAGGACACCGGCTACGGCCTGGACACACTGACCGCCGAGTTCGGCGACGAAGTCGCGATGCTGGTGGACGGTGTCACCAAGCTCGACAAGGTCAAGTACGGCGAGAGCGCGCAGGCAGAGACCGTCCGCAAGATGATCGTCGCGATGTCCCGCGATATCCGCGTGCTGCTGATCAAACTCGCCGACCGCCTGCACAATGCGCGCACCTGGGGATTCGTGCCGCCCGAGAAGGCCGCGAAGAAAGCCACCGAAACACTCGAGATCTACGCGCCGCTCGCGAACAGGCTCGGAATACAGGCGATCAAGTCCGAACTCGAAGACCTGTCGTTCGCGGTGCTGCACCCGAAGCTCTACGTCGAGATCGAGAGCCTGGTCAAACAGCGCACTCCGCAGCGCGAACAGTACGTGCACACGGTCATCGACGCCGTCGACGCCGACCTCCGTGACCTCCGCATCCGCGGTCGCGTCGTCGGTCGGCCCAAGCAGCTGTATTCGGTGTACCAGAAGATGGTCGTGCGCGGTCGCGAGTTCGACGACATCTACGACCTGATCGGCATCCGCATTCTGGTCGGAACCGTCCGCGACTGCTACGCCGTGCTCGGGTCGATCCACGCTCGCTGGACGCCGCTGCCGGGGCGTTTCAAGGACTACATCGCCACTCCGAAGTTCAATCTCTACCAGTCGCTGCACACGACCGTGATCGGCCCCGGTGGCCGCACAGTCGAGATCCAGATCCGCACCAACGAGATGCACCAGCAGGCCGAGTACGGTGTCGCGGCGCACTGGAAGTACAAGGA
>JAHIOK010000218.1 GCA_018895315.1 Actinomycetota bacterium
AAAGCTGGCGGTCCTCACCGAGACCGAGTTCTACGGGCGCACGATCGGTGGCGACGCGCGCGTCGTGAAGAAGCTGGCGTCGCGCCGACGCAATGTCGTCGACCCGCTGCAGCTGAAGATGGGCGATTTCGTCGTGCACGCGACACACGGCATCGGCAAGTTCGTCGAACTCACGCAGCGCGAGGTCTCCAGCGGTGGACGCAACGCGGTCAAGAGCGTGCGCGAGTACCTCGTGCTGGAGTTCGCCCCGAGCAAGCGCGGATTCCCCGGTGACAAGCTCTACGTGCCGACCGACCAGCTCGACCTGTTGAGCAAGTACGTCGGAGGCGAGGCCCCGACTCTCTCCAAGATGGGGGGCAGCGACTGGGCGCAGGCGAAAGGGCGCGCGCGGCGGGCCGTCCGCGACATCGCCGTGGAGCTCGTCAAGCTCTATTCGGCGCGGATGGCGGCGCGCGGCCATGCCTTCGGCCCCGACTCGCCCTGGCAGCGCGAACTCGAAGAAGCCTTCCCGTTCGCCGAGACGCAGGATCAGCTGCAGACGATCGACGAGATCAAGGCCGACATGGAGAAGCCGATCCCGATGGACCGGCTCCTCTCCGGTGATGTCGGATTCGGCAAGACCGAAGTCGCCGTGCGGGCCGCGTTCAAGGCGATCCAAGACGGCAAGCAGGTCGCAATGCTCGTGCCGACCACCCTGCTGGTCAAGCAGCACATCGAGACCTTCACCGAGCGCTTCGCCGGATTTCCGGTGCAGGTGCGTCCGCTTTCACGCTTCCAGACCGATAAGCAGGCTCGCGATACCCTCGCAGGAATCACCGACGGCACCGTCGACATGGTGATCGGCACCCACCGGATCCTCACCGACAAGGTGATCTTCAAAGACCTCGGCCTGATGATCATCGATGAGGAGCAGCGATTCGGGGTCGAACACAAAGACGCGCTGAAGAAGCTCAAGACCAACGTCGACATCCTGGCGATGAGCGCGACGCCGATCCCGCGGACGCTCGAGATGGCGGTCACCGGCATCCGGGAGATGTCGACGCTGCAGACTCCACCGGAGGACCGGCATCCGATCCTCACGTACGTGGGACCGCGCAACGACAAGCAGGTCGCGGCGGCGATCCGTCGCGAACTGCTGCGCGAGGGGCAGGTGTTCTACGTGCACAACCGTGTGCAGTCGATCCAGCGCGTTGCCGCCCAGCTCGCCGAGCTCGTGCCCGAAGCCCGCATCGCTGTCGCTCACGGACAGATGGGGGAGCACGCCCTCGAGCAGGTCGTCGACGACTTCTGGGAGCGCCGAGCGGATGTTCTCGTCTCGACGACGATCATCGAGACCGGTCTGGACATCGCCAATGCGAACACGATCATCATCGACCGGGCAGACAAGTACGGCCTGTCGCAATTGCATCAGCTGCGCGGTCGCGTCGGTCGTGCGCGCGAGCGGGCCTACGCGTACTTCCTGTACGACGAGAACAAGCCGCTCTCCGAAACCGCGGCCGATCGCCTCCAGACCATCGCGGTCAACAACGATCTCGGCAGCGGCATGCAGGTGGCGCTGAAAGACCTCGAACTGCGTGGTGCGGGCAACCTGCTCGGTGGTGAGCAGGCGGGGCACATCGCAGGGGTCGGGTTCGATCTCTACCTCCGCATGATCGGTGAGGCGGTCTCGACGTTCCGCGGCGAGGAGACCGAGGGGCAGGCCGAACTGCGACTCGAACTTCCGGTGCAGGCGCGCATCCCCGAGTCGTACATCGACAGCGAACGACTGCGCCTGGAGGCCTACCAGCGGCTCTCGGCTGCGGCATCCCCGACCGCGAAGGACGACGCGATCGACGCGGTCATCGACGAACTGCGCGACCGCTACGGCGAACCGCCCGCCGACGTCGAGGGGCTCGTGGCCGTCGCACGGCTCCGCCGGCGCGCCGCCCGTGCGGGGCTCGCGGATGTCGTCGCCATGGGCCCGAACCTGCGACTCGCGCCGGCCGATCTGCCGGACTCCATCAAAGTGCGACTGCAGCGTCTGCATCCCAAGGCGAAGATCCTGGCGGGTGCCGAGGCGATCGTCGTCCCCTTGCCCACGGCCGATGGGGATCGAGTCTCCGACGCCGACCTCGTGGCGTGGGTATCGCAGCTGCTCGATCAGCTCTTCCCCGA
>JAHIOK010000219.1 GCA_018895315.1 Actinomycetota bacterium
CGGCCGCGCAGGACGACGCTCTCGGTGTAGAGGTACTCGCCGGACCGCTGCACACCCGCGACGAGCTGACCGTCGGTGACCCCGGTGGCCACGAAAATCGTGTTCTTGCCCTTCACGAGCTCTTCGGCCTCGTACACGTACCCATCGAGCTTCAGCCCGGAGTCGATCCCCTTCTGCTTCTCCTCGTCGTCGCGCGGCCAGAGCCGTCCCTGGATGTGTCCGCCGAGCGCCTTGATCGCACACGCGGTGACAATGCCTTCGGGGCTTCCGCCCACGCCGACGCACATGTCGGTGCGGGCATTGTGCCGCGCCGCGTTGATCCCGCCGGCGACGTCACCATCGGACATCAGCCGCGTTCCCGCGCCCGCATCACGGATCTCCTGGATCAGCTGTTCGTGACGGGGACGGTGCAACACCGACACGACCATCTCGTCGATCGGCTTACCCAGCGCCTTCGCCAGGAGTCGGATGTTCTCGGCGATCGGCAGCCGAATATCGACGACGCCCACACCCTCGGGTCCGGTCACGAGCTTGTCCATGTAGAACACCGTCGATGCGTCGAGCATCGCGTTGTGGTCGGCGACCGCTATCACCGAGAGGGCATTATTGCGGCCCGTGGCCGTCAGCGATGTGCCGTCGATGGGATCCACGGCGATGTCGCACTGCGGACCGCGGCCGTTGCCGACGTGCTCTCCGTTGAAGAGCATGGGAGCGTTGTCCTTCTCACCCTCGCCGATGACGATCGTGCCATCGAAGCTCACTGTGGTGAGGAATGCGCGCATCGCATCGACGGCGGCACCGTCAGCGGCTTCTTTCGCGCCGCGACCGATGAACGGCACAGCGCGGATCGCGGCGGCCTCTGTGGCCCGGACCAGTTCGAGTGCCAGGTTTCGGTCGGGATGCAGGGGACTCAAGTCCGCGGTCAGGCTCACCATGTGTTCAGCCTAACGACGCGGGTGCGGGGTGCTCCGGAGTCGAGCGGTCCATCGAGCGAAGGAAAGGCGAAAGTTTCGCGCTCGTCATGGCCGCCCGATCGGATGCCATGCGTGCGGACGCGAGCAGATGCGTCACCGCACCGCTGCCTTCGCTAAAGTGACCATCAAGCGCCCCCCGATCAAGGAGCAGGACATGCCCGTCGCCACCCCCGAGCAATACGCCGAGATGCTGGACCGCGCAAAGGCCGGTGCATTCGCCTACCCGGCGTTCAACGCCGCCAGCTCGCAGAGTGTCAACGCCATCCTGCAGGGCCTCACCGAGGCAGGCTCCGATGGAATCATCCAGGTCACCACCGGCGGCGCCGACTACTTCGCCGGCCACACCGTCAAGGCCCGCGCCACCGGAGCCCTCGCCTTCGCGAAGTTCGTGCACGAAGTCGCCAAGAGCTACCCCATCACGGTCGCTCTGCACACCGACCACTGCCCGAAGCCGGCCCTCGCCGACTTCGTGCTCCCCCTGATCGCTGAGTCCGAGAAGGTCGTTGCCGACGGTGGTCAGCCGATCTTCCAGTCGCACATGTGGGATGGTTCCGCCGTCCCCCTCGGCGAGAACATCGAGATCGCCCAGGAGCTCCTCCCCCGGCTCAAGGCGATCAACGCCATCCTCGAGGTGGAGATCGGCGTCGTCGGCGGCGAAGAAGACGGCGTCAAGCACGAAGGCTCGAACGAAGCGCTCTACACGACCGTCGCCGATGTCACCGCGGCCGTCGAAGGCCTCGGCCTCGGCGACCAGGGCCGCTGGATCGCCGCCCTCACCTTCGGCAACGTGCACGGCGTCTACAAGCCGGGCAATGTCAAGCTGCGCCCCGAACTGCTCGGCGAGATCCAGGCGGGCATCGCCGCAAAGTTCGGCACGGGCCCGAAGCCGCTCGACCTCGTCTTCCACGGCGGGTCCGGCTCCACCGATGAGGAGATCGCACTCGCGGTGAAGAACGGTGTCATCAAGATGAACATCGACACCGACACGCAGTACGCGTTCACCCGCGCGGTCGCCGGGTTCATGTTCAGCAACTACGACGGTGTGCTCAAGGTCGATGGCGAGGTCGGCAACAAGAAAGCCTACGACCCGCGCGCCTGGGGCAAAGTCGCCGAGTCGGCGATGGCCGCGCGCGTCGTCCAGGCGACGCAGCAGCTCGGATCGGCCGGCAAGTCGCAGAGCTGACGCTCCGCACTACTCGGGGTCGCGGTACCCGTCGAGCAGACCGGCAGCACCGTCCGGACGTGACAGCACGTCGATCTCATCGCCCGCCCGGAGGAACCCGCCGCGCACGACGCGCAGGTACGGCCCCAGGCGTCGCTCGTTCGAGAATCGCTTCACCCAGCCCCGCTGCTCCGCTCCGCCGACCCGGCGGGCGAAGGTCTGACAGGGTGTGCGCGGCATTGTCACCTCGACGACGACCCGGTCACCGATCGCCCATCGCTCGCCGATCACAGCGGCGTTCACATCGATACCTTCGGTGCGAAGGTTCTCGCCGAACCAGCCAGGAGCGAGTTCACGGGCAAGCTCCGCTTCCCAGTACTCGGCATCCTCCGCCGCGTAGGCATAGAGCGCCTTGTCGAGGCCGCCATGATGCTTCCGATCGACTTGGACGTCACCGCGCACGCCGTAGGGACCGACCCGGACCTGGCCGGAGACCGGTCTCTTGTCGATCGCCGTGACTCCATTTCCGGAGTCGGGTCTGAGCTGATGCACGACACAGACGGCGACCAGATGAGGCATCGGATCAGTCTACGAGTCGCGGCATCCGCCGACGGCGGTGACGTCCCCCGTCAGCCCAGTCGGCTGATATAGGCCGCAATCGCCGGGTCGCCCATCAACGGAACGACGAGACACAGCGTGAGCGCCGTGTAGGCCACGACGGCCCCGACGATCGGCACCCACCAGGCACGCCGACCTTTTGCCAACCGACGCCATGAGAGCAGAGCGGTGAGCATCCATACGGCACCGAAGAGCACCGCGCCGATGATGGCCCACTGCTGGCCCTGCGCGATGTTCGTGAAGGTGCCGGGAATCTGGACGGTTGCCATCCAGGTCGTGGCGAACCCGGTGAAATCGGCGAGCTGAACCGCCGACGTGATCACGGTGAAGAGCCCGTAGCCGAGGAGGATTCCGGTGACCAGGCGGTCGACCCGGGGATTGCGTGGACGCGCCGGCGCTGAGGCGGGGGCGACCATCGGCGAGGTGACGCCGCGCGTCACTGCACCGGTGGCCTCGCCATAACTCGGAGTGGCCTGCACCGACACTCCGGCATCGAGAGCGGCCGAAACATCCGGGGCCTGGATGCGCGCGCGCTGTTCCTCGGGAGTGGCGTACTCGCCGTACTCCGGCCGCGGTCGGGGGTCGATCGGTGCGTCGGTCACGAGCGGTCCCGTCCGCCGAGTGCGCGGTCATCGCGCTTGCCCGAGGAGTCATGGCGCAATTCCTTGGGCAGCGAGAAGATCAGATCCTCTTCAGCTGTCTTCACTTCTTCGACGTCTCGGTAGCCGGCACCGGCGAGTTCGGCCAGCACCTCCGCCACCAGAACCTCGGGCACGGAGGCTCCACTGGTCACGCCCACGGTGGAGACGCCCGCGAGCCACTCCTGCTTGACCTCGTCGACGTAGTCCACGCGATACGCAGCCTTGGCTCCGTGCTCCAGCGCGACCTCCACGAGGCGCACGCTGTTCGACGAATTCGCCGAGCCCACGACGATCACCAGGTCGGCATCCTTTGCGACCTTCTTGATCGCCACCTGACGGTTCTGGGTCGCGTAGCAGATGTCATCCGACGGGGGATCCTGCAGCTCGGGGAAGCGCACCCGCAGTCGCCGCACGGTGTCCATGGTCTCGTCGACCGAGAGCGTCGTCTGTGAGAGCCACACCACCTTGGACGGGTCGCGCACCTCCACGACGTCGGCATGCTCGGGAGAGTTCACGATCGTGACGTGCTCGGGCGCCTCGCCGGCGGTGCCTTCCACCTCTTCATGGCCTTCGTGGCCGATCAGCAGAATCTCGAAGTCATCCCGCGCGAAACGCACCGCCTCGCGGTGAACCTTCGTCACGAGCGGGCAGGTGGCATCGATCGCCTGAAGTCCGCGATCGGCTGCGGCGGCAACGACCGCGGGAGACACGCCGTGCGCGCTGAAGACGACGTGGGCGCCGGACGGCACCTCATCGACTTCGTCGACGAAGATCGCCCCGAGGGCTTCGAGCTCGGTCACGACGTGGATGTTGTGCACGATCTGCTTGCGCACGTAGACCGGGGCGCCGTAACGCTCCAACGCCTTCTCGACGGCGACGACGGCACGGTCGACCCCCGCGCAGTACCCGCGGGGCGCTGCCAGCAGCACCCTCTTCTGTCCGTCCACCGCGATATCCTGGAGACGCCCGCGCCGCCCGGGGATTCGGGGCACGGGCAATTGAACGGTGGATGTGCTCACCTCTTGATTCTACGGGCGAGGGTCTGTGCGCCGGCCGAGTCCGCGACCGCGACACAGAAGGAGTGCAATGACGACCTTCGAATCCGCGCCTGTGGCCGGCGAAGCGCCGCCCCCCGACTCGGTGTCACCGCGGGATTCCAGCGCTCAGGCCCCGACCTCGGTGTCGCGACTGAACGAGACGATCCGCGGCTTCGTGGAGAAGTGGGGTTCGGTCTGGGTCGAGGGCGAGATCACGTCGTGGAACGTCCGCGGTGGCAACGTCTTCGGGCGCCTCAAAGATCCCACCGGCGATGCGACCATCTCGTTTCGCCTGTGGTCTAAGACGCTGCAGCGCCTCCCCGACGATCTGAAGCTCGGCGATCGCGTCATCGCGTGCGTCAAAGCCGACTACTTCGTCAAGGTCGGCGACTTCAGCTTCACCGTTTCCGCGATGCGTCACGTCGGCCTCGGCGACCAGCTCGAGCGGCTCGAGAATCTGCGCCGCCAGCTGCGGAGCGAGGGCCTGTTCGATCCGGCGAGAAAGCAGCGCCTGCCTTTCCTGCCGCGCTGCATCGGACTGATCACCGGTGAGCGGTCGGATGCCGAGAAAGACGTCCTCCGCAATGCCGAGCTGCGCTGGCCCCACGTGCGGTTCCGCACGATCCACGCGGCAGTGCAGGGCGAACGCTGCGTGCCCGAGACGCTCGCGGCGCTGACGGCGCTGGATGCCGACCCCGAGGTGGACGTCATCATCATCGCCCGCGGCGGTGGCGATCCGCAGACCCTCCTCGGTTTCAGCGACGAGCGATTGCTCCGGGCAGTGGCTGCCGTATCCACTCCGGTCGTGAGTGCCATCGGCCATGAGAACGACCACCCGCTGCTCGACGATGTCGCCGATCTGCGCGCATCCACACCGACCGATGCCGCCAAGCGTGTCGTCCCCGATGTGTCGGAGCAGCGCGCGCTCGTGGGGCAGCTTCGGTCGCGGCTCACGATGCGCCTCACCCAGCGCGTGTCGCACGACATCGCACAGCTCGAACAGCTGCGTTCCCGCCCCTCGCTGCGGGCGCCCGAAACGATGCTGACCTCACGCGCCCAGGAGGTGTGGCTGCTGGCGGCACGCTCACGCGATCTGATCGATCGGGCCTTTCACGCCGAGGCGCGGCGAGCGGGTGAGTTGCGAGCTTCCCTGCGTGCGCTCTCGCCCGGCGCAACACTGGCCCGCGGGTACGCGATCGCACATCTCGCCGGTGGTCTCATCGTGCGCGATGCCGCCCAGGCTCCGGCCGGCACGTCGCTCCTGGTCACTGTCGATCGCGGCTCGATCGCGGCGACCTCGGAGGGCGAACGGGTCGAAACCGATGCGCCGAAGACCGGAGCGTCGGAGGCGCAGAACTAAGATGGATGCATGACCGCGTCGACTGAGCCGGATGTCGCGACTCTCTCGTTCGAGCAGGCCCGCGACGAGCTGGTGCGCGTTGTTGCCGAACTCGAACAGGGTGCGCCGACACTCGAGCACTCGCTGTCGCTCTGGGAGCGTGGCGAAGCACTCGCCGCACGCTGCGACGAGTGGCTGGTCGGTGCCAGACGACGCCTCGACGAGGCGCGGCCGGCGGCAGACACCCCGGGCGCGGCGCGCTGATGGCCGGACGCATCGTCGCTGAACTCGGTAGGCCAGAGACACCGGATGAGACCGCCGCCCGCAAAGCGGAGTCCTCCCGGGTGTACCGGTCGAGTCAGACCACCCGCAACCTCGTCGCCGCGCTGCTGGCGACCCTCGGCGTCGTCCTCGTCATCGTCTTCGCGGTCCCGCGCGGC
>JAHIOK010000220.1 GCA_018895315.1 Actinomycetota bacterium
CTTCCGCTCGACCCGCGTCGCGCACGACGCGCAGGTCATCCCGGTGATGTCGAGATCGACGTCCAGCGTGCTCATGAGGCTGCGGCGAGGCTGTACCCGGCCTCCTCCACCGCCGCCCGCACCCGCTCCGCATCCACCGGCGCGGCGCTGGACACCGTCACCGTGGACACGCCACCGGCGTGCAGATCGACCGCGACGTCGGAGACACCGTCGATCGCGGATACCTCCTCGGTGACGCTACGCACGCAGTGCGCGCAGGTCATCCCCTCCACCAGGAACTGCGCCGACACGGTCTCACCCGCCGCCGTCTGCTGCGCCGGCGCGCCGGTGTCGGTGGCTGCCGTGGCGTGGGAGGTGGGGCTGCAACAGGCGCAGCCACCGCCGGTGCTGGTCGCCTGCAGGCCGAGGTCCTGGAATCCCTGTCCGGTCATGATGTGCTCCCTTCAAGAGCGTTGAACGATGTGAGTGGGGACGACGTTAGGAGCGCACGAGGCGCGCGATCGCGGCGTTCGCCTCGCGGAGCTTCTCCTCCGCGAGCGGGCCGCCTTCGGCGGTCGCCTGCGCGACG
The DNA here is from genome assembly GCA_018895315.1 of Actinomycetota bacterium. Lineage (GTDB taxonomy): Bacteria > Actinomycetota > Actinomycetes > Actinomycetales > Microbacteriaceae > Microbacterium. The sequence goes on from JAHIOK010000220.1 coordinate 569, forward strand.
CAATGCGCGAGGTGGTCTTCCAGCAGCGACAGCGCGACGGACTCCAGCGCCTTCGTCGCCGCCGACACCTGGGTCAGCACGTCGATGCAGTACACGTCCTCGTCGATCATCCGCGCGATCCCGCGCACCTGACCCTCCGCGCGGCTCAGCCGCGCCAGCAGCGCCGGCTTGTTGTCCACATACCCGTGTGCCATCTCGCACCTCCACCCACAATCTACCATACCCTGTAGGGGTACAGGGTGTAGGGTGAGGTCATGACCGGCATCCAGGAGCCGCGGCCCGCACAGACCACCCGTTGGCACGTCGTGACGGGCGGTCCCAGCTCGGGCAAGACCACCACGGTCAACCTGCTGCGGGGCCGCGGGTACACGACCACAATCGAGCACGCCCGCCACTACATCGACCTGCAACGGATCACCGGGCGCAGCACCGCGGAGGTGCGGGCACGGCAGAGCGAGTTCCAGCGCGCCGTCGTCGACATGCAGATCGAGCAGGAACGCTCCCTCGACCCGCAACAGACCGTGTTCCTGGACCGTGCTCTGCCGGACTCGCTCGCCTACTACCGCTTCCTCGGCCTCGCCCCCGGCACCGCCCTGCTGGGCGCGCTGGCCGGCGCCCGGTACGCGACGGTGTTCCTGCTTGACCTGCTCCCGCTGGCGTCCGACTACGCGCGCACCGAGGACCCCGCCGCGCAGCGGCGCATCCACGACCTGCTCGGGCTGGTGTACCAGGAGCTGGGCTTTCCCGTCGTCACCGTCCCCGCACTCGCCCCCGACGCGCGCGTCGACTTCATCCTCGAACGAGCATCGGCCGGCACTCCAGCCGAGAGGGGCGTGAGCTGATGGGCGCGGGGAGTAGCCGGTACCGGCAGATCGGGGCCGTGCTGCGCCGGCACGGACTCGGCGTCCTGGCCGGCGTGCTGGGCCTGGGCGGCTTGGTGCCGTTCCACCGCGGCGCCCTCGGACACGCCCGGCAGGAGGACCCCTACACGAACCCCGAGCATGTGCGGGTCGCGTTGGAGGAGCTCGGGCCGACGTTCGTGAAACTGGGCCAGATCCTCTCCACCCGGCACGATCTGCTCCCCGCGGCATGGGTCGCCGAGTTCGCCAAACTGCAGGACGACGTCGCCGCGGCACCGTGGGAGGGCATTCGGGACGTGCTCCGTGAAGAGCTCGGCGCCGACCCAGAGCACGTGTTCGCCCAGTTCGACCCGGTGCCGCTGGCGGCGGCGTCCATCGGGCAGGCGTACGCGGCAACTCTTCACGACGGCACCGAGGTCGTCGTGAAGGTGCGCCGGCCCGGCGTGGTCGCGCAGGTGCATGAAGACCTGGACATTCTCCGCAACCTCGCCGACCGCGCCGACCGGCGCTGGGATGCCATCCGGCAGTACGACCTGCCCGGGCTGGTGGAGGAGTTCTCCCGCACGCTGCGTGCCGAGCTGGACTACCTGCAGGAGGCCCGCAACGCCGAACGGTTCGCGCAGGAGTTCGCCCACGCGGCGCGGGTGCGGATTCCCCGCGTGCACGGGGAGACCACGACCTCGCGCGTGCTGACCCTGGAGCGGATGAGCGGGGTGCGGATCGACGACCTGGAGGGCCTGGACGCCGCCGGCATCGACCGGGTCGCACTCGCGCGGCTGGGTGCCGACATCGTGCTCACGATGGTGTTCGACAACCGGTTCTTCCATGCCGACCCCCATCCCGGGAACATGTTCGTGCAGCCCGACGGCGCGCTCGCGCTGATCGACTTCGGGATGGTCGGGGAGCTCACCGAACAGACCACGGACGGCCTCGCCGGCATCGTGCTCGCCTTCACCCGCGACGACCCGGACACCCTCACCACCGCCCTGATAGAACTCTCCCGGACCGCCGACGTCGTCGACCGGGCAGGGCTGCGGCAGGCGATCACCGCGTTCACGGCCCGCTACCGGGGCCGTTCGCTGTCGGAGATCAGCCTCGCAATCATGCTCCAGCAGCTGCTCGGCATCCTGCAGCAGCACCAGCTGCACCTTCCGCAGGAGACGGCGCTGCTGTTCAAAGTGCTGATGATGGCCGAAGGGACCGCGGCGCGGCTGGATCCGGACTTCCAGATGCTCGACGCCCTGCAGCCCTACGCTGAGCAGCTCACCCGCGCCCAGCTGTCCCTGCCGGCTCTGGCCCGGCGATGGGCGCGCGCGGGAGCCGACACCGGGGCACTGCTCACCGAGCTGCCCGCCACCCTGAGCCGGCTCCGGCATCTCCTCGAAGACGGCGGGTTCGAGGTGCACCTGCGCGCGACGGAGCTGGAACCTCTCGTCGGGCGCGCCGAACGCGTCGGCAACCGTGTCGTCGCGGGAATGATCGCCGCCGCGCTGATCAGCGGGATCGGCACCCTCGTCGGCGGGAACACGAAATGGCGCTCCCGGGAAGGCGTCCTGATCGGCGCCGGGACCGGCACGATCGGCGCCCTCGGCAGCTATCTGCTGTGGACGCTGCGGCGCCGCCGACCCCGCCCCTGACCCGCGCACGGCTCAAGAACACCACGAAAGGAGACGAAGATGGACAGGATCAGAGTCGGCGTCAACGGGTACGGAGTGATCGGCAAGAGGGTCGCCGACGCCGTCCACGCCCAACCCGACATGCACCTGGTGGGCGTCGCGGACATCGTCACCGACTGGCGAATACAATCCGCCGTCCCGCGGCTGCCCGTATTCGCCGCCACCCCCGACGCGCACAGCGGCATGGTGGACACCGGCATCCGCCCCGAGGGAACCCTCGACGATCTCCTCGCGCAGAGCGACGTGATCGTCGATACGACCCCCAAGCACGTCGCCGCCGGAAACCTGCCCCGCTACCAGGCGGCGGGAGTAAAGGTGATCGTGCAGGGCGGGGAAGCGCACTCGACCACCGGGCACTCCTTCGTCGCCCAGGCCAACTACGCCACCGCGCTCGGCCGGGACCTGACCCGGGTGGTGTCCTGCAACACCACCAGCATCGTCCGCGTCCTCGGCGCGCTCGAAAACGCCGGGCTGCTGCTGCGCGCCCGCGGGGTTACTGGTAGGGCCGAATGTCGCAGGGTGCACTATTCATCCTGGGATTAGTTCAGTCAACACTGTATGATCAGTGCATGCTGACCATTGCTCCACGTCTCGACGTCATGAACCGGCTCGGCCGGGCCATGGCGGACCCGACGCGCTCCCGGATACTGATGACCCTGCTCGACGGCCCCAGCTACCCGGCGGTGCTCTCGCGTGAGCTGGAGCTGACCCGCTCGAACGTCTCGAACCACCTGACCTGCCTGCGCGACTGCGGCATCGTGGTCGCCGAGCCGGAAGGGCGGCAGACGCGCTACGAGATCGCGGACCCGCACCTCGCGGCGGCGCTGACCGCGCTGGTGGACGTGACGCTCGCGGTGGACGAGCACGCGCCCTGCATGGACGCTTCGTGCACGGTGCCGGGCTGCTGCGGGACGGGAGCGGGCGCGTGAGCGCGGCGTGCGGCTGCGAGCACGACGAGCCTGAGACCGCAGTCGGCGAAGAGGCCGAGGAGGCGGAGCGCCCCTGGTGGCGGGACCGCGGGATCATGGTCCCGGTCTTCTCCGGTGTGGCGTTCCTCACCGGTCTGGCGCTGGAGTGGTCCGGGATGGAGATCCCTGCGCTGGTGCTGTTCTGGATCGGCCTGCTGCTGGGCGCGTCGACGTTCACGCCGGGCGCGATCCGGAACCTCTTCAAGGGCAAGCTCGGCATCGGGCTGCTGATGACCATCAGCGCGGTCGGCGCGGTGATCCTCGGCTACGTCGAGGAGGCCGCAGCGCTGGCATTCCTGTACTCGATCGCCGAGGCGCTGGAGGACAAGGCGATGGACCGTGCCCGCGGCGGGCTGCGGGCACTGCTCAAGCTCGTCCCGGAGACCGCCACCATCCGCCGCGACGGCGTCTCGGTCGAGGTCGCCGCGAAGGATCTGGCTGTCGGGCAGCTGATGTTGGTGCGGCCGGGTGAGCGGATCGCGACCGACGGCGTCGTCCGCACGGGACGTTCCAGCCTGGACACGTCCGCGATCACCGGGGAGTCGATCCCGGTCGAGGTCGAACCCGGCGATGCCGTCTCCGCCGGCGCAATCAACACCGCCGGGGCACTGGAGGTCGAAACGACCGCGGCAGGCACCGACAACTCACTGACCACGATCGTCGACCTCGTGGAGAAGGCTCAGGCGGAGAAGGGCGACCGCGCCCGCCTCGCCGACCGCATCGCCCGCCCTCTCGTCCCGGGCGTGCTGATCCTCGCCGCCCTGGTCGCGATCATCGGCTCGCTGCTCGGCGACCCGGAGCTGTGGATCACCCGCGCCCTGGTCGTGCTGGTCGCGGCATCGCCCTGCGCACTGGCGATCTCCGTGCCGCTGACCGTGGTCGCGGCGATCGGCTCGGCGAGCAAGTTCGGCGTGATCATCAAGTCCGGTGCCGCGTTCGAGCGGTTCGGCGTGATCCGCCACGTCGCCGTCGACAAGACCGGCACCCTCACCCGCAAC
>JAHIOK010000221.1 GCA_018895315.1 Actinomycetota bacterium
GCACCAGCGCCAGCAGCGCCGGTAGGAACGTCAGCGCCGCAAGGACAGCGAACGCGATGCCGATCGAAGCGATCGGGCCGAGCGCGCGATTGCTCGCAAGATCGGAGAGCAGCAGGCAGAGAAGGCCTGCGATCACGGTGCCGCCGGAGGCGAGGATCGGCTCGAAGGCTCCGCGCCACGCTCGCACCGTGGCATCCCATCGCCGGTGTCCCTCACCGACTGCTTCACGGAATCGTGCGACGTACAACAGCGCGTAGTCGGTCGCTGCCCCGATGACGAGGATGAAGAGGATGCCTTGCACTTGTCCGTTGAGGACGAAGATGCCCGCTTTCGCGAGCCACCACACGGTAAGGATCGACACGCACAGCGCGAAGACCGAGGTCAGCAGCACGAGAATCGGCAGCAGCGGCGACCGGTACACGATCACGAGGATCAGGAACACGGCGATGAGCGCGACGCCGAGGAGCAGTCCGTCGATGCCTCGGAAGCCCGCCACGAGATCGGCGGTGAACCCTGCGGGCCCCGTCACCCAGGCATTCAGGCCGCTCGGCAGTGCCGACTGCACGTCGGCACGGAGCGTCTCGACCGTCGTGCCCACCTCGCCGGACGAGTCGATCGGTACGAAGATCTGCGCAGCTTTGCCGTCGTCCGACACGACGGGCGGCGAAACCCCGCTGCGAACGCCCTCGACCGTCGCAGCGGTGTCGGCGAGGGTCTGGATGTCGGCGATCTGCGTGTCGGTCAGTGCGCTGTCGCTCGTCACAACGATGACGGCCGGTATGCTGTCGCCCCCTGTGAACTCTGTGAGCCGCTCGCTCACCTGGGTCGCGTCCGCGCTCTGCGGGAGGAACGAGGATTGGTCGTTCGTGGAGACTTCGTCGACCTTGCCGAAGTAGGGGCCGCCGATGGACCCGCCCACGAGCCAGATCATCACAAGGACGACGGGTATTCCGACTCTGAGCCAGCGCGTGGGGGTGCGGCGGGCGTGATGGGGGCTCGTCATATCGCTAGCTTATCTAGCTAAATCCCGGAGCGCGAGTGCGTTTTACACTGGGTCGACATGTTCTCCGCGGTCCTCGCGCTCTTCGGCGCCCTCGTGTACGGCTCGGCTGACTTCCTCGGCGGGCTCGCGGCCAAGCGGCTGCGTTCGATGGTGGTCACTGCCGTCGCCGCAATCTCGGGACTCGTTCTGCTCGCGCTGGCGTATCCCCTCGTGGGCGGAGCCTGGTCGGCGGCCGATGTCGCGTGGGGCGCGCTGTCCGGAATCACGGGCGTCGCGGCCATCGCCCTGCTCTACGCGAGCCTGGCGATCGGGCCGATGAGCATCCTGTCTCCTTTGACAGCGGTGGTATCCGCAGTCGGGCCGATGCTGTGGGGACTCCTCGTCGGTGGCGAGAGCCTCGCTCCGGTCGGATATGCGGGCCTCGGACTCGCCCTCGTGGCCGTGGTTCTGGTCGGCTTCATCCCCGGCGCGTCTGTGGTGCGACCGAGCGGCCGCGGCATCCTGATGGCGATCGGCTCCGGGTTGGCCATCGGCGCATTCCTGATCATCGTCGACCAGACGAGCCCCGAAAGCGGCATCGTGCCCCTCCTCGTGAACCGCGCGGTCAACGGCGCGATCACGGCGACCATCGTGATCGTGATGATTCTGATCTCCGTGCGCCGCGGCAACGGCGCACGGCGGGCAATCGCCGCGCAGGGCGCCCACCTGGGCGCGACCCCGTCGGGACGCGCCGACCTCGAACACGCGACACGGGCACTCGCGCACGCGACCGAGACATCGGCATCGACGACTCCGCCTGTTCGGGACATCCCTCGCGCGGCGTGGTGGGCCGCGATCGGATGCGGCGTGGTGGATGCCACGGCGAACGCGATCATGCTGATCGCCCTCCGTGCCGGCGATCTGTCGATCGTGTCGGCGCTGACCGCCCTCTATCCCGCCGGAACGATCCTGTTGGCTGCTCTGGTGCTGCGCGAACGCATCGCGGCGGTGCAGTGGGCCGGCCTCGCCCTGGCGCTCACAGCCGGCGGGATGCTGGCAGTCTCCTAGACTCTCGGGCTCATCGGAGCGTCAGCCTCGCACGAACAGCAATACCCACGACACGATCAGCGCGAGAGCACCGAGCGCGAGCAGTCCGATGCCGAGGCGCATGATGGCCCGCGCTCCCGGCGAGTGAGCGGTCAAACGCATGCGGTTCTGCGATCCTCGCCGGACGAAGATGTCGGCCATGTCGCGATCGCCGATCTTCCGCGCCTCGTCCTCCGACAGGGGCGCTTCGCCAACGGCGCCGTCGTCGCCGAACCACCGCACCACCATGCCGGTCTCGGTGTGCTCCACGACGGCGCGCACGGGAACCCAAGTGCCGTCGGCAAGGCGGAGAAACAGCGCAGTGAGTGTCACCAGAGCGCCGGCTCCGAGGCCCGCCCAGGTGAAGATCTCCAGCAGCGCATCGACCACGTGACCCATATGGAGCCACCTAAGGGAATCGAACCCTTGACCTTCTCATTACGAGTGAGACGCTCTGCCGACTGAGCTAAGGTGGCGTACTTCGCTCTCACGACGCACGATCATCGATCTTACATGCTCTGCGAACGCTGTGCGAACGCACGCAATAGACCGATACCGGCCCCGCTGCGCACTCGAATCGTCAGTTGCAGGTGAGCCCGTTCTGGGGAACCGTGTCGTGGAGGAAGTAGGCCTCCACGGCCGAATCCACGCAGGAATTTCCTTTGTTGTATCCGGTGTGGCCTTCACCGACGCGCGTGATGAGCACGCCCGATGACAGCTGGCCGGCCAGCGACACGGCCCACTCGTACGGAGTCGCCGGGTCGTTCGTGGTGCCGATCACGACGATCGGCGCGGCCCCGGCTGCGCTGATCTTCTCGCGGACGCCCGTGGGCGGGTAGGGCCACACATCACACGGGTCGGGCCCGGACCAGTACGGAGCAATGGTCGGGGCTTTCGCCGCGATGGTGGCGGTCGAGGCATCCTTCTGCGCCTGCGTCGCGTCGTCCGGGTAGTCCATGCAGTTGTAGGCACGGAAGGCTTCGGTGGAGTTGTCGGAGTAGGTGCCGTCGCTGCGGTTGTTGTAGAAGTCGACGAGCTGGAACGCGACGCTCGCGTCGCCCTTCAGCACGTCGGTCAGCGCCTTCGTCAGATACGACCAGCTGTCCTGCGAGTAGAGCGCGGCGACGATCGCCGTCACGAGCGAATCGGCACCGAGCCTGCGGCCGTCGGAATTCTTCAGCGGCGACCGGTCCACGCTCGCCAGCAGCGTGCCGAGGTCGGCCATCGCTTCATCGACGGTGCCGGTGAAGGGGCAGTCGGTGCCGCTCAGGCACGATGCCATATACGCGCGGAGCGCGGACTCGAAGCCGATCGCCTGCGTCGTGCTGACATCGAGCCCCGAAACGGAGGGATCGATCGCACCATCGAGCACCAGGCGTCCGGCGCGTTGGGGGAAGAGCTTGGCGTAGGTCGCGCCGAGGAAGGTGCCGTAGGAGTATCCGAGGTAGTTGAGCTTCTTGTCGCCGAGCACCCCGCGAAGCAGGTCGAGGTCACGGGCGGCGTTGTCGGTGGTGATGTAGGGCAGGATGCCGTTGCTGTTGGCCTCGCACGCTTGGCCGAACTTCTTGTTGTTCGCGGTGAGCTCGGCGGTCCAGGCCTCCGTTCCCCGCGTGGCGGTGGGGATGTCGAACAGATAGGAATCCATCGTGGCGGCGTCGAAGCACTTCACGGCAGTGGACTCCCCCACACCGCGCGGGTCGAACCC
>JAHIOK010000222.1 GCA_018895315.1 Actinomycetota bacterium
CCACCGACCTCGTGGTCTCGGCGATCGCGTTGCTCTTCATCGGCCTCATGGTGCCTTTCGTCGCCATCGCGATCAAGCTCGACAGCAAGGGTCCGGTGTTCTTCCGTCAGCGCCGCATCGGCCGCGACGGACGCGAGTTCTTCATGGTCAAGTTCCGCTCGATGGGCGTGGATGCCGAAGCCCGCAAGCAGGCGCTCATGCAGCACAACGAAGGCTCCGGCCCGCTGTTCAAGATGAAGGCCGACCCGCGCATCACCCGCGTGGGCGCGTTCCTGCGCAAGTACTCGATCGATGAGCTGCCCCAGTTCTGGAACGTCTTCATCGGCGATATGAGCGTCGTAGGCCCGCGCCCCCCGCTCGGCGACGAGGTCAACGAATACAACGGCACCGTCTACCGCCGCCTGTACATCAAGCCCGGCATCACGGGCCTGTGGCAGGTCAGCGGACGCAGCGACCTCTCGTGGGAAGAGTCGGTGCGCCTCGACCTCAGCTACGTCGAGAACTGGTCTGTGACGAACGACCTGATGATCATGTGGCGCACGTTCGCCGTCATGATCGCGCCCACCGGCGCGTACTGAGCAGCGAGCACGGCCTCACCGCGAGGCAGGTGGACAAAACGATCCGGTCACCGCTCGCACACCTCACTCGGCCCTGAGCGGCGTCACAACCTCCCGGTAGGCCGCGACCCGGTCCGCCCAGTCCGGTACGCCCTCCGCGTTGACGGATGCCGTCGGCTCGCTCAAGAGTGCGGCAACCGCATCCGGAAATGCGTCGGGGTCGGCAACCGTCAACGCCGCACTGTCCAGCTCGCGGAATCCTGCCACCGGGGTGCTGACAATCGGTCGTCCCACAGCAAGATACTCGTAGAGCTTTATCGGGTCGAGGCTGTCGGTGAAGGCATCCACCACGTGCGGCACCATGAGCACCGAAGCGTGTTGCAGATACGCGGGCACGTCGGTGAAGGGCTTCGGCCCCAGCAGTCTCACCGCGGGGTGCGCCGCAAGGCGATGGACGTTGGCAGCGGCCAGAGCGGATGGCCCGACGAGTACGATTGCTCCTGAAACGGATGCCGCGGCATCCGCCGTCCGCAGGACCAGATCGACGTCGAGCCGGTCCTCGTGGAGCGTGCCGACGTAGAGCGCCGCACTCTCGGGGAGGTCAGCGGGTCGCTCTCGGGGAGTGCGGTAGCGCGCGAGATCAACGGCGTTCTGGATGAGCACAACGTCGCGCTCGTCGGCACGGGATTCATACAGGCCGGGCGAGCACACGACGACCGTGTCGCACAGCTTCATGAGCACCGCTTCGTTTGCGGCGATGCGCCCGAGTTCGCGCTGACCGCGGTCAGCAGCCAGCCAGTCATCGGTCATGTCGTAGAGGCTCGGCCATCCCGAGGAGGCGACCAGGCCAGCCCAACCGGGGTCGTTGACCCAGAGCACCGGATCCACGAGCCCCGCCCGTGTGATCGCCTTGCGCACATCACGGCGCAGCAGCACATCGGCTACCGGACCTGCCACGCGCGGCAGCACCTTGTCGGGCTGGAAGAGCCGCAGGCGGCCCCCGTAGCCCTCGGCGGTGCGCAGGCCACGGCCGCGCTGCATGCCACGGCCCGACACGACCGAGTGCAACAGATCGTTCGAGGGCTCGACGAACAACACCCGCAGGGTCTCGTCGCCGCGGAGCAGGCCATCGACGAGGTACTGGTTTCGGCGCCAGACGTCGTCCCAGGGTTCGAGCGAGAGCACCACGAGGTCTCGGGTCACCCGAGCACCCGTTCGTATACCGCCCGCGTTCCTGCGACTTGACCCTCGATGGTGAAGCGCTCCTGCTGAAGCCTGCGGAGCGCGTGTCCGGCTGCCGCGCGGAGTTCGGGATCGCCGAGCAGGCCATCGATCACCCGGGCCGCCGCAGCGACGTCGCCGGGGGGGAACAAGAGGTAGGGCGCTGCGGCACCGACGGTCTCGAGGTGACCTCCACCCGCGGACGCGACGACCGGGGTTGCCTGCGCCATCGCCTCGAGAACGAGGATGCCGAGACCCTCTCGCGGAGTGGGAGCGACGACGAGTCCTGCGCGTCCGAGCAGGTCGGGAACATCGGTCCGGTGACCGAGGAACTCGATACTGTCTGAGACGCCCCGCTCACGGGCCAGCCGCTCGAGGTCGGCACGCTCCGAACCGTCCCCCGCGATGCGCAGCGTCCAGCCCTCCGCCGCGCCCACCGATAAGGCCCACGCCTCGATGACCTCGGCTGTGTGCTTTTCTGGCTCAAGCCGCTGCGCGGCGAGCACGAAAGACTCGCGGAGCGTGACGGCATCCGTCGAATCCACCCCGGTGTACACCACCTCCGCGGGTAGCTCCACGTTCAGCGCGACGAACTCGGAGATCGCGATCTGCGCCGACAGGGAACGGCCGACCCACCGGAACAGTGTCCGCGCGATCACGCCCGTGCCCCGTGGCCCTGCGAAGTGTCGAGTGCTGACCTGACGACTCCTCCGGCCCCGCCACCGGCGGTGCAGCCAGCCCACGAGGTCAGCCTGCGACATGTGCGTGTGCAGGATGTCGGGGGCGGGCGTCGCGCGCAGGGACGCTCGTGCGCCGCGCATGTCGTCGCCGGGGAGCCACTGGACTCCCGACCCGGCGAGCGCAGCCTGCATCGGTTCGCGCGATCCGCCGATGACGGTGACGTCCACGCCATCGTGGGCGAGACCGGAAGCGATGTTGACGATGTAGTTCTCGACGCCGGCGAAGCCGGTCGAGCAAACGAGGTGCACCACTCGCACGCCGTTCACCCCCCTTCGCCTGATCCCGTTGCAGTCTATGAGCAACCGGGACGCCCCCGCGCCTGGCTAGCATGGCCCTGTGCGCGTCGCGATGTCGTCTTTCCGTTTCAACAACGAGGGCGGCATCGAGCGAGCGTCCTACGAGCTGGCTTTACGCATCCAGGACCGCATCGATCTGACCCTCGTCGCGACCGACGTCTCACCTCGACCCGCTCTCCCCCTCCGGTGGCTGCCGGTGCAGGCACGCCAGAATCCGGGCTTCCTCGTGCCCGTCACCTATTCGAAGGCGGCATCCCGCGCGCTCGACGGCAAGGGGTTCGACATCATCCACAACCAGGGCGGCTGCGCGACACGTGTGCAGGATGTCATCACCGCGCACTCCTGCCACCGCGCGTGGTGGGAGATGAAGTTCCGCAACGGCGAGGCGCTTCGCGCTCTCGCGAACCCCTTTCACCACGCGGTGCTCCGCGTCGAGCAGCGCAATTACCGGGCCGGCAACGTGCGCCGCGCGATCGCCGTCTCGCCGACCGTCGGCCGCGAACTCACGCAGTACTACGGCGTCGACCCCGACCTCATCACGGTGATTCCGAACGCCGTCGACGTGACGCGCTTCCAACCGATCGATGCCGCCGCGCGCCGCGCCCGCGTGCGCGCCCAGCACGGGTACGCCGACGACGATGTCGTCCTGCTGTTCGTCGGCAAGGAATTCCGCCGAAAGGGCCTGCGCGCGATCATCGATGCGCTCCCTGCGCTGCCTTCCACTGCGAAGCTGCTCGTCGTCGGCGGCGACGACGCTGGGCCCTTCCGCTCTCGAGCCGCCGAGCTCAACGTCGCCGACCGTGTGACGTTCGTGGGCCACTCACCCGTCGTCGAGGACTACTTCCAGGCGGGCGACGTCTTCGTATTCCCCACCATCTACGAACCGTTCGGACTCGTCGAACTGGAGGCCGCAGCATCCGGACTCCCGCTCGTCGCGACGAACCTGGGCGTCGCCGAGGAGTTCATCGTCGAAGGCGAGAACGGCGCAATCATCGAGCGCGACGGCGCATCGATCGCGAAGGCCCTACGGCCGCTCATCGACAACCGTGACCTTCGGCGACGCATGGGCGATCGCGCGAGGAGGGATGCCGCCGGCTACACGTCGTGGGAGTCCGTCGCCGACCAGACGATCGCGGTGTACGAACGCGTGCACCAGGAGAAACTCGCGGGACACGCCCTCAGCTGATGCGGCGCAGGTAGGCGATGGGCCCCTCGCGGAAGATCGCCAGGCGCCTGCGCGCATCGACTCCGCGCTCGCCCCGCAGGAGGGCACCGCGGACGGCGGCGCCGCCCATGACGGCGGCCCGGAACGACTGCCATCCCACAGCACCGAAGTGTTTGCGCTGGTATTCCTCATTGCTCGCGAAGAACAGCGCCTCGCGGCGCGTGCCATCACCGCCCGTGCCCGCACCGATATGTGTGGCCTCGACGCTCGCGATCACGATGCGCCAACCGGCATCCGTCGCCCGCTTCTGCCAGTCCACTTCTTCGGCATAGAGGAAGAATCGCTCGTCGAGCAGCCCGATCTCCGAGATCGCCTCGGACCGCAAGAGGAGCACGGAACCGATCGCGAAGTCTTCGGCCCGGTCGAAACGGCCGAGCCCGAGAGCATCGATCCAGGCACGGAACGGGCTCGGGAACGGCCAGGCTGCACGCACCTGTGCACCCGTGTCGGGCTCGGTCTGGGTCGCGCCGACCGCAGCGATGCGGGCTCCGGTGTGCAGAACACGGTGCATCTCG
>JAHIOK010000223.1 GCA_018895315.1 Actinomycetota bacterium
ATCACGGTGTTGCCCAGGTCGCGCAGCCGCTCCAGCGCATCGAGCAGCCGGGCGTTGTCGCGCTGATGCAGGCCGATCGAGGGCTCGTCGAGCACGTAGAGCACCCCCGTCAGACCGGAGCCGATCTGGGTGGCCAGTCGGATGCGCTGCGCCTCACCACCGGAGAGCGAGCCCGCGGACCGGCTGAGGCTGAGGTAGCTCAATCCCACCTGCAGAAGGAAGTCGAGGCGCGCGCGGATCTCGCGCAGCACCTGGGCCGCGATCTTGGCCTCGCGGTCGCTCAGCTTCAGCTCGGCGAAATAGGCCTGCGCGTCGGCGAGGCTCAGGCGCGAGGCATCCGCAATCGAGTGCCCGTGCACCAGCACCGCGAGTACTTCGGGCTTCAGGCGATCGCCGTTGCAGACGGCGCACGGCACTTCGCGCAGATACTCGGCCCACCGTTGACGCTGAGCGTCGGACTCGGCCTGCACGTACTGGCGCTCGATGTACGGGACGACGCCCTCGAAACCGGAGGCGTATCGCATCTCGCGGCCGTAGCGGTTCTTCCACTTCACAGTGACTTTGTAGTTCTCACCGCGGAGCACGGCCTCTTGGATGTCGGCGGGAAGCTTGCGCCAGGGCGTGTCGAGCGAGAACCCGAGATCGTCGGCGAGGCCCTCGAGCAGGCGCTCGTAGTACTGGAACAGCCCCTTGCCCTGCGTGGTCCACGGGAGGATCGCACCCTGACGAATCGAGAGGTCCTGGTCTCCGAGCATCAGGTCTGGATCGACCGACATGCGGGTTCCGAGGCCCGAGCACGTCGGACACGCACCGAATGGGGCGTTGAACGAGAACGTGCGCGGCTCGATCTCGGTGAGCTGCAGCGGGTGATTGTTCGGGCACGCCAGCTTCTCGGAGTACGACTGCCAGGCGTCATCCCCTTCTTCGTCGACGAAGTTGATCTGCACGATTCCGCTGGCAAGCCCCAGCGCCGTCTCGACGGAGTCGGTGACACGGCTGAGGATGTCGGGGCTCGCGACCAGGCGGTCGACCACCACGGCGATGTCGTGCTTGTAGCTCTTCTTGAGCGTCGGAGGCTCGGCGAGCTGCACGAGATCGCCGTCGACGACCGCACGGGCATATCCCTTGGCGCTCAGTTCTTTGAAGAGATCGACGAACTCGCCCTTCTTCTGGGTCACGACCGGAGCGACGACCTGATAGCGGGTCTTCTCGGGCAGTTCCATCAGCTGATCGGCGATCTGCTGCACGGTCTGGCGCTGGATGACCTCACCGCAGACGGGACAATGCGGCACCCCGATGCGCGCCCACAGGAGGCGCATGTAGTCGTGGATCTCGGTGATCGTGCCGACGGTGGAGCGCGGGTTACGGTTGGTCGACTTCTGATCGATCGAGACGGCAGGGCTGAGGCCCTCGATGAAATCGACGTCGGGGCGATCGACCTGGCCGAGGAACTGCCGCGCGTAGGCACTCAGCGACTCGACGTAGCGACGTTGACCCTCGGCGAAGATCGTGTCGAACGCGAGGCTGGACTTTCCCGAGCCAGAAAGGCCCGTGAACACCACGAGCGAATCGCGCGGGATATCGAGGTCGACGTTCTTGAGATTGTGCACGCGAGCACCGCGAACACTGAGTTTTCCGGGCGCGGCGACGGGGACGATAGGCACTTGTCAAGCTTAGGCGGGGCCTCCGACATCGGCTCCACGTTCGCCGCTCGCGAAGTCCGGGTGCGCGGAACGCACGGATGCCGCGACACCGAACCTGCACACAGGCGGTGTCGCGGCATCCGTGGTCCGCTCAGCGGACGATCACCAGATGATGACCGGCAGCCAGAACGGCGACGCCGATGCCTTGACGGTGTCGCTGCCCGCGTAGCTCGCGGAGAGCTTGTGGAGACCACGGCTGAGCGCCGGCAGCGTGAGCGTCACGCGACCGTTGTCGGCAGCCGTCAGCGTCACTGTCGCGATGGGACGGGATCCGTCGAGGATCGTGACCACACCGGTAGGAGCGACGCCCCTGGCAGAGACGACCGCGGTGTACTTGACGGTCGACCCCTTCTTCGTCAGGAGGGTGCTCGGCCACCCGAAGGTCGACGAGGCGACCGGCTCGAACACCGTGATCGGCACCGAGAACCGGGTGCCTACCGGCGTCGTGACCGTGAGCGGAACTGTTCCCTTCACGCCCTTCGGCACGGTCACCGTGAGCGTGGCACGCCCCGCCTGATCGGTGAGAGTGACCAGCGTGCGATCAACGGGAGCCGATCCCGCTGCGACGCCGCCGATCGC
>JAHIOK010000224.1 GCA_018895315.1 Actinomycetota bacterium
CGTCCATCGTCGCGAACGCATGCGTGGCGCCGAGCTTCAGCGCCATCTCTCGCTTGAACTCGATCGGATCGACGGCGATCACGGTGGTCGCGCCCGCATGTGCCGCGCCCTGCACGGCGTTGATGCCGATCCCACCGATGCCCATCACGATGACGACATCACCGGGCTTGGTCTCGGCGGCGTACACCGCCGAGCCCCAGCCGGTGCCCACGCCGCATCCGAGGAGCCACAGCACATCGAGGTCGGACTCCTTCGGGAGCTTGATGGCGGATTCGACGTTGACGAGGGTGTACTCCGAGAACGTCCCGAGGCAGCACATCTGGCCCGCCTTCGAGCCGTCCGCGAGAGTGAAGCGGAATCCCTCCTCCGGGTCGTCGAAGCGCGTGCCGACCAGGAGGAAGCGACCGAGGTTGCACAGGTTCGTCTGGCCCGTGACGCACCAGCGGCACTCGCCGCAGCTCGGAATCCACGAGAAGACGACCTTGTCGCCGACGCTCCATTCCGGCGTGTTCGGGCCGACGGCCTCGACGATGCCCGTGCCTTCGTGGCCGCCGATCATCGGAAGATGGGGCAACGCACTGTCGCCCGTGACGAGGTGGTGGTCGGAATGGCAGAGGCCGGCGGCGACGAGCTTGACGCGAATCTCACCCTGTCGGGGGTCGTCGACCTCGACGTCGAGAATCTCGAACCTGCCTTTCTGCTCGACGATGACGGCGGCGCGGCTGGCGATGGGCATGGGATCCTCCTGAGGAAAGTGACGGCGTTGTCGGGTCGGAGTGCTCAGACGAACATCGACGTGAGCGTGAGGTAGCTGTTGATGGCTTCGGGCCCGAGTTCGCGTCCGAGGCCCGAGGCCTTGACGCCCCCGAACGGCAGATTGATGTCGGGGCGATAGCCCCCGAGACCGATGGAGCCCGTGCGAATGCGGCGGGCGACGCGCACGACCTCGTCGTCGTCGGCGCCGAACACTGCGCCGCCGAGGCCGTAGACCGTGGCGTTGGCGATGCGCACGGCATCGTCGATCGATGCATACGGGTGCACCGAGACGACAGGACCGAAGATCTCGTGCTGTGCGATCTCGCTGTCGACGGCACTTCCGGAGATGACGGTCGGCGCGACGAATCGCCCGGTGGCGGGCAGCGGGGTGTCGCCCGCAAGCACGCGAGCGCCCTGCGAGCGGGCACGGTCGATCATTCCGTTCACCCGGGTCTGCGCCGTTTCCGAGACGAGCGGCCCGATCTCGGTGGTGGGATCCTTCGGATCGCCCACGCGCAGATCGCGTGCCAACGCGACCAGCCCCTCGAGGATCTCGTCGTGACGATTCATGGGCACGACGATCCGCGCCAAGGCGACGCAGTTCTGGCCGCTGTTGCCGAACGATCCGCCACGCAGGCTCGCGAGCAGGTCGTCGAGATCAGTGTCCGGGAGCACGACAGCGGCCGACTTACCACCGAGTTCGAGCGTGACCGGAATCAGGCGACGCCCGCACGCCTCCGCGATCTGGCGGCCGGCGGCCGTCGAACCGGTGAACGCGATCTTGTCGATCCCGGGGTGCTCGACGAGCAGCCGTCCGGTGTCGCGGTCTCCGGTGACGATGTTGATGACGCCGTCGGGGAACCCGATCGTGCGGCACGCCTCGGCGAGATGGGCGATGTCCAGCGGCGACTCGGATGCCGGCTTGATCACCACCGTGCAGCCGACGGCGAGCGCCGGAGCCATCTTCATCGTGACCGAGGCCTGCGGGTGGTTCCAGGGCACGATGAGCCCGACCACTCCCACCGGCGAACGTCGCACATACGACTCACCTGGCCGGTCGCCGTTGGCCCGGCGCTCCTCGAACTCGACGGAACGCGCGAGGTTCGCGTAGAAGCGGAGGTGCTGACCCGGTCGGATCACGCCCATTCCCCGCGCGATGCCGGCGGGCTGGCCGATCTCGTCGACGATGAGACGCGCGGTGTCATCGCCGAAGGACTCGAGCGCGTCGGCGAGGCGCTCCATCCACGATGCCCGTTCCTCGCCCGTCATCCGCGGCCAGGGCCCCTCGTCGAAGGCGACACGCGCCGCGCCGACCGCCCGGTCGACATCGGCCGCGCGAGCGAGGGGAGCATGGCCCACTCGAGAAAGG
The DNA here is from genome assembly GCA_018895315.1 of Actinomycetota bacterium. Lineage (GTDB taxonomy): Bacteria > Actinomycetota > Actinomycetes > Actinomycetales > Microbacteriaceae > Microbacterium. The sequence continues at coordinate 2,126 of JAHIOK010000224.1, forward strand.
TCGAAGGGGTTCTCCACCGCGAAGGTGTCGGCCCCCGAGGAGGCCGTCCACTCGCCACCGATGAAGAAGTGATCCTGAATCTCCGTTGTCTTCAGCACGAGAGGGAGAGTATCAGGTAACCTGAGATTCTGATACCGGCGGAAGCGCACTGATGCCTTCCGCGCACTCTTCGTGTCGGGGCGATGATGCCCGGCGCGACGAAGACGACGAGGATGCCTCACACCATGCCCGAGCTTCGCAGCAACTTCTCCCGGACCTCCGCTCTCGGCATCGCGCGCCGCGCGCAATGGCGAGCGCTCGGCATCCCGCATACCGACCTCGACAAGCCGAAGATCGCGATCGTCAACACGTCGTCCGATCTGGCCGCGTGCTACGCGCACCTCGACGACATCGTGCCCGTCCTCAAGGCCGAGCTGCGCGCGCTCGGCGCACTCCCCCTCGAAATACGCACCACCGCTCCGAGCGACTTCATCACGAGCGTGGGCCGGGCCGGACGCTACATCCTTCCGAGTCGCGATCTCATCGTGAACGACATCGAGGCCGTCGTCGAAGGCGCGCGCCTCGACGCGATGATCTGTCTGAGTTCGTGCGACAAGACGACTCCGGCACACCTCATGGCGGGCGCGCGGATGAACATTCCGACGATCATCGTCCCCTGCGGCTACCAGCACAGCGGGCTGGCCGAGGGCCGGGAAGCCGACGTCGAGGAGGTCTTCCTGCGCGCTGCGAAAGCGGCGGTGACGGGCGAGCCGACCGACGACCTCGAGGAACTCGCCGACGATGCGATCCTCGGCCCCGGCGTGTGCGCGGGCTTCGCCACCGCGAACTCAATGCACGTGACGGCTCAAGCCCTCGGCATGACAGTATCCGGAGCCGCGCCCGTGCGCGCGAACAGCGAGCGGATGTGGGACGTCGTGCGTCGTTCGGCCGCCGCGATCGTGTCAGCGATCGAGGCCGACATCCGGCCCCGCGACATCATCACGGCCGGGTCGATCCGCAACGCCGCGCGCATCATGCTCGCGATGGGCGGCTCGATGAACACGATCAAGCATCTGCAGGCGATCGCGGTCGAGGCCGGCGTCGACATCGATGTCTGGGACACCTTCCGCACACTGGGGCGACAGACACCGATGTTGTGCGCCGTGCGGCCGAATGGGCCGTTCCTCGTGGAGCAGGTCGAAGACGCCGGTGGCGGCGCGACAGTGCTGCGCGAACTGCTGCCGCTCCTCGACGGCGCTCAGCGCACGATCTCGGGCCGCACCCTCGCCGAGGAACTCGCCGAGGCCGCACCCGCCGACGGCATCGTCATCCGCCCGCTCACCGACCCCTTCGGCACCGACCCCGCGATCACGGTGCTCACCGGAAGCCTCGCCCCCTCCGGCGCCGTCGCCAAGCGGCCCGTCCCCGACCCGGGGCCGCGACGCTTCACGGGCCCGGCACGATTGTTCTCCAACCGCGACGAGGCCATCGCCGCGATCGCCAGCGGACGCCTGCGTCGCGGTGACGTCGCCGTCATCCGGGGCATCGGTGTCGTCGGAGGCCCGGGGATGGGCCTCACCTCGGCGTTCATCTTCGCCCTGCACGCGAAGGGCCTCGCCGACAGTGTCGCGCTCGTAACCGACGGGCAGTTCTCGGGGCTCGTCAATCAAGGGATCTCGGTGGGCGAGGTCTCTCCCGAAGCCGCGGAGGACGGCCCGCTGGCCCGGGTGCTCGACGACGACATCATCGACATCGACCTCGCCGAGGGCACCGTCGATCTCCTCGTCGACCCCGTCGTGCTCGCCGCCCGCGAGCGTTACACGCCTCCCGTCGACCTCGACACCGGCGGCGGCTATCTCGATCAATACCGCGAGCTGGTCCAGCCCCTCGCCTGCGGAGCCGTCCTATGCGCGCGCCCCCAGGGTCCGGGCGCAGACTGCGCGCGCACCGCCCCGGCCGAGGAGGTCTCCCGGTGAGCGCCGCCTCGATCCGCCTTCCCGCCCGAGACGTTCCCGTCTACGGCGAGTACGACGTCGTCGTCGTCGGAGGCGGCCCCGCGGGCGTCATGGCCGCCGCTGCCGCAGGCCGCGCCGGCCGTTCCACCCTGCTCATCGAGCGTTACGGGTTTCTCGGCGGAGCCGGCACGATGGGCGGGCTCAGCACCTTCTGCGGTCTGCACGCCCGCATCCACGGGGAGGACGTCCGGGTCATCCGCGGGCTCACCGACGACCTCCTCGAGCGGATGACTCAGCTCGACGCGC
>JAHIOK010000225.1 GCA_018895315.1 Actinomycetota bacterium
AGCTCCATCTCGCGATGGAGCTTCTCTTAGTTTCAATGAAACGTGGCGAGTGAGGGATTCGAACCCCCGAAGTCGATGACAGCTGAGTTACAATCAGATCCCTTTGGCCGCTTGGGTAACTCGCCAGCCGCGCACCCGCCCGGCTTTTTCAGTCGATCGGAGACGCGAGTATCCATATTACTCGCAGATTCGGGAGCTCAGAAATCGGGGCGGGTCACGTACCCAGACGGTCGAGATCCGGGGCGGCGAGCGCCGACGGAAGCCGCAGCAGCGCACCCTGGAAGCGGCAGGTGGCGGCCGCGACATCCATCGCTCGCTCCAGTACGGCTCCCCACTCCTCGGCGTCCGTGGGCATCTCGGAGTAGAGGGCGGCGACGGTCGTCGCGAGCACGGCGTCTCCCCCACCCATCGTGTCGACGATCGGCCCGGGCATCGATGAGATCGGCCGAGTGACGACGATCTCGCCCGCCTCGATCGTTCCGCCGGCCGCGCCCTCAGTGGCGAGCACTGCATCGACCCCCAGGTCGATCAGGCGCGCCCGCAGCTCGTCGAGTGGAGCGCCGTAGAGCAGGGCCGCGTCGTCGTCGCCGACCTTGACGAGGGATGCCTGAGCCGCAAGCTGCTCGAAGCCGCGCACGAACTCCACGCGGTCCGTCATCATGCCCGACCGCGGATTCGGGTCGATCGCGAACGACCCCGAGGATGCGGCGATCGCGTCGGCGAGTTCGAGGGTCTGCGCGATGTCGTCGAACGGGAAGCAGCTGACCACAGTGACCGCAGCGTCCGCGATCGCGCGACGCTCAGCATCCCCGAACCGGATGCGTCGTCCTTGAGCGGCCGCGTTGAATTCGTACACCGGCTCGCCGTTGCCGCTTCGCGTGCTCACGGCTCGGGAGCTCCCGAGCGGCGACGGCGTCGCGATGAGGTCGACCGCGAAGTCGGCGAGGTACGCGCGGATGTGGTCGCCGGCTTCGTCGTCTCCGACCATCGCGATGAGGGTCGTCGGCACACCCAGTCGTGCGATGCCGACGGCGACGTTGAGGGCGGCACCGCCGACGAACTCCCGCACACCGGTGTCATCGCGCAGCTCATCGATCAGGGCATCGCCGATCACGACGACCGTTCGCGCATCCGTCATTTCTTCTCCTCGATGTTCTCGCGTGCACCTTCACCGAGGACGTTCTCAATGAAGGCCAGACTGCGGCGGCGGGTGCCGTCGATGCGGAGGTCGACGCTCGCGCGCACCTCGCTGGGGGCCAGGGGCGCGGCAAGCCGCACGTTCTCGTGACACGAGAGATCTGCGCACATGTAGGTGCCGACACTGTCGCCGTGCGACCCCGCCGGCCCCGCCTTGCGCGCACTGAACAGCGACACCTGATCGGCCGGCTGCATCGTGTGGCAGATGTTGCAGAGCGCCGACCGCGCGTGCGAGCTGCCGTCGGCGGCGCGGAGCACGACGCCCGTGGGCTGGCCATCCACTTCTCCGACGAGGTATCCGCGTCCTCGTGTACGCGGGTCGCGCCACGCGAGGAAGTCGAGGTGATCCCAATCGGTCAGCACGAAATCGAGCGGAGCCGTCAGGAGGCGCAGCTCGTCCGGCGACGCGTTGACGAACACATCGCGCAGTTGGTCTTCGGTCAGTGCACGCACATCCATCACCTCGCGGCTCGATCATCTCGCGCGCCCCAGTCTACGAACAGTGGATGCCGTCGTCACCGAGCACCCCCTCTGCGCTGAAAGCGCGTCGCCGTTAGAATCGCCTCATGGCTGACTCATCCTTCGACATCGTCTCCAAAGTCGACCACCAGGAGGCGGAGAACGCCCTGAACCAAGCGCGCAAAGAGATCGAGCAGCGCTACGACTTCAAGGGCACCGGCGCCTCGGTCGAGTGGAGCGGTGAGACCGTGCTGATCAAGGCCAACACCGAAGAGCGCGCCTTGGCCGTGCTCGATGTGTTCCAGTCGAAGCTGATCAAGCGAGGCATCTCGCTGAAGAGCCTGGAGTCGGGCGATCCGTTCGCCAGCGGCAAGGAGTACCGCATCTCCTCCGAGATCAAAGACGGCATCTCGCAGGAGAACGCCAAGAAGATCGGCAAGATCATCCGCGACGAGGGGCCCAAGGGTGTCAAGTCGCAGATCCAGGGCGACGAACTGCGCGTGCAGTCCAAGAGCCGCGACGACCTCCAGGAGGTCATGCGCGTGCTGCGTGCCGCCGACCTCGACGTCGACCTCCAGTTCATCAACTACCGGTAGATCAAGCCTCCGGGCCAGCTACAGCTACAGCCCCCGTTCTGCAATCTCCTCCCGTGCTGAAGCGTCAGACCGCGTGCGCACCCAGGCTCGTGACCCAGCCCTCGAGCACGGCGAAGGCCCTCGCGCGCGGTTCCTCGCGAGAGAGGAACACGTCGTGAATGGCGCCGTCGATGCGCGCGATCGTGACGAGTCGACCGATGCGAGTGGCGGCGCGGGCGATGTCGTCGACCACCAACACCGAGTCGCTTGCGGTCATCGCGTCCGACCATGCGAAGGGCGACGTGGAGCGAGCCGAGAGCAACGTGAGCACGGGCGAACCCACCTCGACACCCGCCGCGATCGTACGGTGTCCCGCGATCACCGCATTCAACCAGCCGGGATGCGTCGGAAAACCGCGCTCCGGCCGCCATTCGTGGCGGTATCCCTCAGTGGGCAGACTCCCGAGTTCGGACTGCGCGCGCGAATAGAAGCCGAGGTCGACGGCCGGGTGGGCGCCTCTCGGATCGAATCGCGCACGGGCCCCGACGATCGGTGCGAGAGCCTCCCGCCCCAGGGGACCGAGTTGGAACTCGAGCCACGGACTGTTCAGCACTACCGCGGAGGCACGCCCCGCGTGGCGTGCGGCCCAGAGCGTCAAAATCAGTCCCCCGGTCGAGTGTCCCAGCAGCATCAGCCGGCGGCGGGGTGCGGCATCCAGCCCGTGTCCCATCACATCCAGCGCCGCCTCAATGTCGGCGTCGTAGGTACCGAACGAGGTGACAAACCCGGGAGTCTGACCCGCGCGCAGGCTGCGCCCATATTTGCGGAGGTCGAGCGCGAAGAACCGCGCACCGAGGTGATTCCAGAAGCGGGCGAGCTCTGCCTGGAAGAAATAGTCGGACCAGCCGTGCACGTACAGCACATCCACATCGGCCAGCGGGCGACCGAGAGCACCCAGCAGGCTCGGGATGCTGCGCACCAGCGTCGCAACGACGGGGCCCTCGTCATCGGAGCCCAGTGTGAGCGTGCGCTGCTCGAACGGATGCCCCAGAATGTCGGGGTTCCAGTCGTCGGCCATGCGGCCAGCTTATGGGCGGCCCGCGAGGACGCCCATAGCCCGCGCACCTGCGCTCAGCGGGGCCGCCGGATGGCCGCCCGCCAGCCGATCAGGAACGCCAGCGTGATCAGGCCGAGGGAAAGAAGCACGACGCCGACGACGGTGGTGCGCGACAGGAATACGGTGTCGCCTGACGGCGCGAATGTCGCGGCAGCCAACGGCTGATAGGCGAACCATCCGAACGCCGTCGTTATCGTCAGCCCAACGGTGGTTACCGCCACGCCTGCCACGACGAACATTCCCGCGATCACCCAGGCGATGATCGCTCGTCCACTCTGCTGCGTCATCCTCCGACCCTATCTACGGGAGTCCGCATCGGTCCCGGATCGTCCCCCCGGCACGAAGCCACGCGCACCTTAAGCTTCACCCTATGAAACGGTCACGATCTGGTCTCTCTGCGCGCCGTGTGATTGTCGCGGTCGGCGCCGTCGCGATCATTGCCGGCCTCGCGGGTTGCGCTTCAGAGGCGAGCGCGACCCCCGAGGCGACGATAGACGTGACAGCAACACCTTCGCTCACGACCCCGGCGACCGCGGTCACCGACAAGCAATCGTGCGAAGAGTTCGGTGATGTGTCGACGATCCTGCAGAATGCGAGCGCCGATCTGCACAGTCAGCGAATGACGCAGCAGGAGTACAACGGGTGGCTGCAACTCGCTTCCCGCGTGCTGGGCCGTATTCCGACTCGAGGTGAGGGCGACGTGAGCAACACGATC
>JAHIOK010000226.1 GCA_018895315.1 Actinomycetota bacterium
CGCAGCGTCACCGACTGGCAGGGCGCCGATCGGGCCATTGTCACGGTGGGCGTGCTGCACGGCTCGCACGTCGCCGAGGCGGTGCAGGCGATCCGCAAGGGCGGCGTCGCGGTTGTCACCTCGATCGCGTCGGATGCGGAGGAGGGAATCCCGATCTCCCCGCTCGAGCTCACCCGCTACCAGAAGCGGATTCAGGGCACGATCTACGGGCACGCGAATCCGCGCGCCGACATCCCCCGCCAGATCCGCATGTACGAGGCCGGCCAGCTCAAGCTCGACGAGCTGATCACGACGACGTACACGCTCGACCAGATCAACGAGGGGTACGACGATCTGATCGCCGGTAAGAACATCCGCGGACGCATCTCGTTCGCATGAGCCACGACATGCGTGAAGACGAGGACGTCCTGCTCGACTACCCGGGTGATCTGGTCGGTTTCGCCGAAGCATTGACCGCCGCGGAGCGCGCGAAGCTGACGCAGTTGCGTCAGCATCTGGAGGCCCAGGTCCGGCCCCTGCTCATTCCCGCGTGGGAGGCCGGGACGTGTCCCGCAGAGATCCGAGGTCCGCTCGCCGCGCTCCGCCTCGAGGATGATCCGGCGCTGGGTGGAGACGACGGAAGGCCGAGCGCCCTCTATCAAGGCTTCAAGACGCTCGAGCTCTCCCGCCTCGACCTCGGAGTGTCCATCATCTACGGCGGGCAGGTGGGCATGTTCCGCACCCTCGTGCTCGAAGGGGGCAGTCCCGAGCAGATCGCCGCGTGGGATGCCGACATCCTCGGTTTTCGCAAGACCGGGTGCTTCGCCCTCACCGAACCCGATCACGGCTCGGACATCGCCGGCGGGCTCGCGACGACGGCGCGCCGGACGGATGACGGGTGGGTGCTGCACGGGCGGAAGCGGTGGATCGGCAACGCGACGATCTCGGATGAGATCTGCGTGATCGCCCGCGAAGAAGGGGGCGACCGCGTGCTCGCGTTCCTCGTTCCCTCGCATGCCCCGGGGATGGAGCTGTCGGTCATCGAGCACAAGGCGGCTCTCCGGCACGTGCACAACGCCGACATCGTGCTCAGCGGAGTGCACGTCGCGGAGGAGGCGCGATTGCCTCGGATCGAATCGTTCCGCGACATCAACCGCGCCTTCCGCTCGTTGCGTGCCGTCATCGCATGGAATTCTGCGGGCATGCAACTGGGCGCCTACGACGCTGCGCTGCGCTACGCCCAGCAGCGTGAGCAGTTCGGGGCGCCGATCGCCGGCTACCAGCTCATCCAGGAGAAGTTGGTGCAGATCGTCGCGAATATCGCCCAGACTCTCGCGCTGGCGGTGCGCACGGCAACGCACCCCCTCATCGACGATGTGACGCCGAGCCTCATCAAGCTCGTCGCCGCGGATCGCCTTCGCGAGACCGCTGCTCTCGCGCGGGAGATCGTCGGCGGCAACGGGCTCCTGCTGGAGCACGACGTCGCGCGATTCTTCGTGGACGCCGAGGCGATGTACACGTTCGAGGGAACGCGCGAGACGAACGTTCTCATCGTCGGAAGGAAGTTGACCGGCATCAGCGCATTCACCCGACGGTGAATGTGTCACGATTTCGCGACGAAATTGTAAACAATGCTTGCCCTTCATTATCAGATCGACTGATAATGAAGGGCACGCCAGCCCATAGCCCCGCGAAGATGCGAGGCCATGCCGAAGGTCGAGGAGGACCGACGACGTGAGTACCGATTCCCGGCAGTCCGATCACGCTTTGAGCGTGACCGGCCTCAGCGTCCGATACGGACGCTCCATCACGGCGTTGCGCGATGTGTCGCTGCATGTCGCCGACGGTGAGGTCGTCACCCTGATGGGCCTCAACGGGGCGGGAAAGTCCACGTTGGCGCGAGCGATCACCGGCTTGCTGCCGGCCCAGGGCGGCTCCATCGTCGGCGGGGAGATCGAAAGCTTCGGCACGCACATCACCCGCCGCTCCGCACGCTTCATCGTCCGACACGGCATCGCGCAGACGATGGAGGGCCGCCGGATCTTCGGCGCCCTCACGGTGGTCGAGAATCTCGACCTCGGCGGGTCGTCTGTGAGCGGTGCAGCGGTTCGTGAGAATCGTGAGCGCATGCTCGACCTCTTCCCACGGTTGGGAGAGCGTCGTACGCAGGCGGCCGGTTTACTCTCGGGCGGTGAGCAGCAGATGCTCGCCCTCGCCCGCGCTCTGATGTCCTCGCCGCGCCTGCTGGTGCTGGACGAACCGACGCTCGGCCTCTCACCCAAGCTCGTCGCGTATGTGCGCGACACGATCAGGGCCATTCAGGCGGCGGGGACCAGCGTCCTCCTGATCGAGCAGAACGCCACGATGGCCCTCTCGATCGCCGATCGGGGGTACGTCATCGAACACGGGCGGATCATCCACGAGGACACCGCCGAGAACCTGCGCGCAGACGAGAACCTGCAGCGACTGCTCCTCGGCCTGGGATCGGAAGGAGCAGCATGAGCACGGACACGACGACGGCC
>JAHIOK010000227.1 GCA_018895315.1 Actinomycetota bacterium
CGTATTCCCTGCGCAGCCAGGGTCAGGACATCATCCGCACCTGGCTGTTCTCCACGGTGCTGCGCGCCGAGCTGGAGCACGGCACCATCCCGTGGGCCAACGCCGGCATCTCCGGCTTCATCGTCGACCCCGACCGCAAGAAGATGTCCAAGTCGAAGGGCAACGTCGTCACGCCCGCCGACATCCTGGCTCAGCACGGCACGGATGCGGTGCGCTACTGGGCGGCTTCCAGCCGTCTCGGCTCGGATGCCGCGTTCGACCCGCAGAACCCGACCCAGGTCAAGATCGGTCGGCGTCTCGCGATCAAGGTGCTCAACGCGGCGAAATTCGTGCTGTCGTTCCCCGTTCCCGAAGGCGCCGAAGTGACCCAGGCGCTGGATGCCTCGATGCTGGCCACTCTCGACGCCGTGGTGCGCGATGCGACGCGTGCCTACGAGACGTACGATCACGCGCGGGCACTCGAAGTGACCGAGTCGTTCTTCTGGACGTTCTGCGACGACTACCTCGAGCTCGTCAAAGAGCGTGCGTACGACGAGGCCCACACGGGGCAGGCATCGGCAGCTCTTGCTCTGCGCTTGGCGCTCAACACGCTCCTGCGGCTGCTCGCTCCGGTGCTCTCGTTCGCCGCAGAAGAGTCATGGTCGTAGTTCAACGAGGGCTCGGTGCACACCGCAGAATGGCCCGTGCCGCTCGACCTCGACGGAGACCCCGCCGTCCTCATTGCGGCGAGCGCCGCGCTGATCAGCATCCGTCGTGCCAAGACCAAGGCCAAGGCCTCGCAGAAGACCGCGGTTTTGTCCGCGACGATCACCGCCCCCGCCGCTACGCTGGCCGCACTGCGTCTGGCAGAGGGCGACCTGCGGGCCGTCGGTCGTATCGCCGAACTCACCTTCACCGAGGGTGCGGAACTGGCCGTGACCGGCATCGAACTCGCGCCCACAGAGGAGTCCTGACATGCAACTCGGCACCCGATGGCCGCCGGCGAGGCTCCGCCCGCCGCCGTTCCCGCACAGCTCCATGCCGCGATCGGCCAGGTGGATGCCGCCGAGCTGACGTCCACCGACGGCTCCCCCGCTCCCCGGTGGACTTTGACATGGCTCGAAGGGCGCCCGATCGCAGAACTGGACACGGGAGTCATCGTGCGGCTCACCGCAGAAGGCGAGGTCGTGGTAGCGCACGACCCCGATGACGAGTTCGCCTGAGCCAAGGAACACAACGATGATGGATCCCTCGATCGTCGACACCGAGTCGGCAGCGGACTGCGGACGGGGCGCGCAGTGTCCGCGCGCATGCAAGAGCGGTGGCGACGCTTCGCGAGGCCTGGGGTGACGAGGTCATCTCCTTCCTCTGACGAGGCGGTGGTCGCGGGCCGGATTACCCTGGGGATATGACGGATGCTGCCCCCAACCCGCTTCTCACGCCGAGCCCCCTCCCCTATCTGCTGCCGCCATACGCGGACATCCGTGCCGAGCACTATCTGCCCGCATTCGATGCGGCGTTCGCCGAGCACAAGGCGGAGATCGCTGCGATCACCCGCGTTCGTTCGATGCCGACGTTCGAGAACACGATGGTCGCTCTGGAATCCAGCGGCGACATGCTGGATCGCGTCGCTCGGACGTTCTACACCGTGACATCGGCAGACGGCACCGCCGACATCCAGGCCATCGAAGAGGCACTCGCTCCCCTGTTCTCGGCACATAACGACACGATCCAGCTCGATTCCGCTCTGTACGGGCGCATCAAGACGCTGAACGACCAGCTCGATGACCTCGACCTCGAGCCCGAACAGCGCTATCTCGTAGAACGTCACTATCGCGAGATGACCCAGGCGGGGGCCGGACTCGACGACGAGGCGAAAGAGCGTCTGACGGCGCTGAACCAGCGACTTTCCACGCTCACCACGACGTTCGAGAAGAATCTCCTCGCAGACACGAACGACCTCGCGATCGTCTTCGACGACGCCGCCGAACTCGACGGCTTGACCGTGGGTGAACTGTCGGCGACGGCGCAGGCCGCCGTCGATCGTGGACTCGAGGGCAAGTACGTCGTGACGCTCACCCTGTTCACGGGGCACCCGTATCTCGCAAGTCTCACGAATCGCACGAGCCGTAAGCGGATCCTGGATGCGTCGCGCTCGCGCGGATCGCGCGGCGGTGAGTTCGACAACCGGGGGGTGCTGCGCGAGATCGTTCGACTGCGTGCGGAGCGCGCTGCGCTCCTCGGCTACGACAGCCACGCCGCGTACGTGACCGCCGATCAGACCGCAGGCTCCCCCAGTGCCGTGCATGAACTGCTGCGGCGGCTCGCCGCGCCCGCCGCCGCGAATGCGGACCGCGAGCGGGCGGCTCTTCAAGCGATCATCGACACCGAAGCCGAGCCGTTCGCGCTGGAAGCGCACGACTGGGCGTTCTACACCGAAAAGGTACGCAAGGCCGAGTTCGATCTCGACCGTGCAGCTCTTCGGCCCTGGTTCGAGGCGGAGCGCGTACTGCAGGACGGAGTCTTCTACGCAGCCCACGAGTTGTATGGGGTCACGTTCACCGAGCGGCACGATCTGCACGCGTATCACCCCGACACGCGCGTGTTCGAGCTGCATAACGACGACGGCAGCGCTCTCGGATTGTTCGTGCTCGACCTGTACACCCGCGACACCAAGCGAGGCGGTGCGTGGATGAATTCCCTCGTCTCGCAATCGCGCCTGCGCGGCACCGATCCGGTCGTGGTCAACAACCTCAACGTCTCCAAGCCCGCGGCAGGCAAGCCGACGCTCCTCACGCTCGACGAGGTCACGACGCTCTTCCACGAGTTCGGGCACGCCCTGCACGGTCTGTTCGCCACGGTGACCTACCCCCACTTCGCTGGCACCGCGGTGTTCCGCGACTTCGTCGAGTTCCCCAGTCAGGTCAACGAGATGTGGATCTACTGGCCGGAGGTCCTCGCGAACTACGCCCGGCACATCGACACCGGTGAGCCGCTCCCCGCCGAGGTCGTCGAGAAGCTTGCGGCATCCGAAACGTTCAATCAGGGCTTCGCGACCAGCGAGTACCTTGCTGCGTCGTGGATCGACCAAGCCTGGCATTCGCTCACGACAGATCAGGCCGCAGCGGAGCTCGACGTCGCGGCCTTCGAAGCGGCGGCTCTTGCCGACATCGGTCTCGACAATCCGGTCGTGCCGACGCGGTACTCCTCGACGTACTTCGCCCACGTGTTCTCTGGCGGCTACAGCGCGGGCTACTACTCGTATATCTGGAGCGAGGTGCTCGACGCCGATACGGTGCAGTGGTTCGGTGAGAACGGCGGCCTCACCCGCGAGAACGGACAGCGCTTCCGCGACCGTCTGCTCGGGGTCGGCGGCTCGATGGATCCTCTCGCGGCCTATCGCGATTTCCGCGGGCGGGATGCCGAGATCGCACCGCTCCTCGAACGTCGCGGCCTCGCCGGCTGAGGCAGGCCCGATCGAACGCACACAAGAGCCGCCCCGGCATCGCCTGGGCGGCTCTTGTGTGCTCGTTCTTGCTCGCTTATGCGCTCTTGCGCTTCTGACGGAGTACGAGGGTGGGCGCGGCACCGTCTTCGACGCACGCGCGCGTGATGATGACCTTGTCGATGTCTTCGGGGGACGGGATCTCGAACATGATCGGGCCGAGGACGTCTTCGAGGATCGCGCGGAGGCCGCGGGCGCCGGTCTTGCGTCCGACGGCGAGATCGGCGATCGCCGCCAGAGCGTCGTGCTCGAACTCGAGCTCCGCACCATCGAGCTCGAACATGCGCTGATACTGCTTGACGAGTGCGTTCTTGGGTCCGGTCAAGATCTCCATGAGCGCGGTCTGGTCGAGCGGTGTGACCGAGGCTACGACCGGAAGGCGCCCGATGAACTCGGGGATCAGGCCGAACTTGTGCAGGTCTTCCGGTAGTACCTCGCTGAAGAGGCTCTCGTCGTCGCCCTTGCTGTGCAGCGGGGCGCCGAAGCCGATGCCGTGCTTGCCGACACGGGCGGAGACGATGTCTTCGAGCCCCGCGAAGGCGCCCGCCACGATGAACAGCACGTTCGTCGTGTCGATCTGGATGAACTCCTGGTGCGGGTGCTTACGGCCGCCCTGGGGGGGCACCGATGCGACAGTGCCCTCGAGGATCTTCAACAGCGCCTGCTGCACACCCTCGCCCGAGACATCTCTC
>JAHIOK010000228.1 GCA_018895315.1 Actinomycetota bacterium
GATGAGCACGCTCAAGTCCGCGGCCGAGGGTCAGCGGGTGAACATCGAGCGGGCGGCGCAGGTGGGTGACCGTCTCGGTGGCCACATCGTGCAGGGGCACATCGACGGTACCGCCGAGCTGCTCTCCGTCGAGCCGGGCAGCGCCTGGCGGGTGCTGCGCTTCAGCCTGTCGCCGGATGTCGCACCGCTGGTCGCGCGCAAGGGCTCGATCGCCGTCGACGGGGTGTCACTCACGGTCAGCGCCGTCGGGCGGGACTGGTTCGAGGTGTCCCTCATCCCGGAGACGCTGTCGGCCACCACCCTGGGCGCGAAAGGGGTCGGGGATTCGGTGAACATCGAGACGGACATCCTGGCCCGCCACGTCGCGCGGCTGGCCGAGTTCGACGTCGATTCCGGCGGGGGTATCGGACGGCCCCTCCGGGGTTCGGCGGGCATCTTTGGGCGGGAGGGGTTGACCGATACCCCCGCCGCCCGGAACGAGGTGCACGCATGAGCATCGCCGACATCCCCACCGCGATCGCCGCACTGCGCGAGGGACGCCCCATCATCGTCGCCGATGACGAGGGTCGCGAGAACGAGGGTGACGTGATCATCTCCGCAGAGCTCGCCAGTCAGGAGTGGATCGCCTGGATGGTGCGGTTCTCCTCCGGCTTCATCTGCGCGCCCATGACGAACGAGATCGCCGACTCCCTGAACCTGCCGCCGATGGTCGAGCACAACGAGGATCCGCGCGGCACCGCCTACACGGTGTCGGTGGATGCGGCGGATCGGCTCAGCACCGGCATCAGTGCCGCCGACCGCGCGCACACTCTCCGCGTGCTCGCCAACCCTGCCTCGACACCGACCGATCTGCACCGCCCCGGGCACGTGCTGCCCCTGCGCGCGGTGGACGGCGGCGTGAAGGAACGCGACGGCCATACCGAGGCTGCGGTGGATCTGATGAAGCTCGCGGGACTGCGTCCGGTCGCCGCGATCTCCGAGATCGTCGCCGAGGATGGCGAGATGATGCGCCTGCCCGGCCTCATCGAGCTGGGCGAGCGCGAAGGGATCGAGGTGATCACCATCGCTTCGCTGATCGAGTGGCTGGCGGTGCACCACTGCGACGGCATCCCGGACGACATCGTGCCCATCCTGGAGACCTCGCGGGTCTCCTTCGAGGTGGAGACGAACATCCCCACCACGCACGGGCCCTTCCTGGTTCGCGCGTACCGCGATCGCTCGACCGGTGCCGACCACGTCGCCTTCATCAAGGGCCCGGTCACCGATGGCACCCTCGTGCGAGTGCACTCCGAGTGTCTGACCGGCGAGGCGTTCGGCTCGCTGAAGTGCGAGTGCGGGCCGCAGTTGCAGAGCGCCCTCGACACGGTCCAGCGCGACGGTGGTGTCGTGATCTACCTCCGCGGTCACGAGGGGCGCGGCATCGGCCTGATCAACAAGTTGCGGGCATACCGCCTGCAGGAGCAGGGACTGGACACTCTCGACGCGAACCTGGCCCTGGGTCTGCCCGCCGACGCCCGCGACTATGGGGCTGCCGTCGGCATCCTCAGCGATCTCGGGGTGAAGAGCGTGCGACTGCTCAGCAACAACCCGGAGAAGAAGCGTCAGCTCGAGGAGCGCGGCGTCACCGTCACCGAGCTGGTGCCGCTGATCGTCGGCGTCGGCGCCGATAACGAGGGTTACCTCGAAGCCAAGCGTGACCGCATGGGTCACGCGATCCCCTCCCACGAAGTTCTCGACGAGGCGCTCGCCGCCTCACGAAAGGCAGCATCATGAGCGGCGAAGGCCACCCCGTACTCGACACCGATGGCACCGGCCTGAAGGTCACCATCGTCTCCGGCCTCTGGCACCACAAGATCGCCGAGGGACTGCTCGCCGGTGCGCGACGCGTGCTGCTGGCATCCGGGGCCGAGGTGACCGAGGTGCAGGTTCCCGGCAGCTTCGAACTGCCGGTCGCGAGCAAGGTCGCCCTCGACAGCGGGGCGGATGCGGTGGTCGCCCTCGGCGTGATCGTGCGCGGCGGAACCCCCCACTTCGAATACGTCAGCGCTGCGGCCACGGATGGCCTGACTCGCGTCGCCCTCGACACCGGCAAGCCGGTCGGCTTCGGGGTGCTCACCCTCGACGACGAGCAGCAGGGACTGGACCGTGCGGGCCTGCCCGGCTCGAAGGAAGACAAGGGCGCAGAGGCCGCAGAGGCCGCCCTCGCCACCGCGATCGTGCTGCGAGGGATCCGCGGGCGCTAGCCTCGCCTACTTCTTCGCCGCGGCCCGCAGCTTCGAGATCTCGTAGAGGGTGACGCTGGCCGCGATGCCGGCGTTCAGCGACTCGGTGCCCGAGCTGATCGGAATCGACACGACCGCGTCGCAGTTCTCCGTGACCAGCCGCGAGAGTCCCTTGCCCTCGCTGCCAACGACGATGAGCACGGGTTCTCTGGCGAGCGCGAGGTTGGGCAGCTCGACCGAACCGCCGCCGTCCAGGCCGAGCACGAAGACGCCGCGCTCCTTGAACGCCTTGATCGTCTGCGTCAGGTTCGACGCCATCGCGACGGGGGTGCGTGCTGCGGCTCCCGCTGAGGTCTTCCAGGCGGATGCGGTGAGCCCGACCGAGCGGCGCTGCGGCACGATCACACCCTGGCCACCGAATGCGGCGACCGAGCGGATGATCGCCCCCAGGTTGCGCGGATCGGTGATGCCGTCCAGCGCGACCAGCAGGGGCACCTGCCCACGCGAAACGATCTTGTCGAGCAGCTCCATCGGGTGTGCGTACTCGTACGGCGGCACCTTCAGGGCAACGCCCTGGTGCACCGA
>JAHIOK010000012.1 GCA_018895315.1 Actinomycetota bacterium
CTCAGGCCCTTCCGGGTTCGTGCTGTGAACATGGGATTCCTCTTTCTGGTGGGGTCGGGGCAAGGTCGAAGAAACGATCAGGCGTCAACCGGGACGACGGCCCTACGGCGTCGCTTCTTCGGGGAGGTGGCGAAGACGGATCCCGCCGCGCGCACCCCGCGCGGGACGATCGCGTGCTGGAGCAGGGCGAAGAGGCCATCCATGATCAGCGCGAGGGCGGCGACGAGGATGGCGCCGCCGATGATGACCTCGAGCTGCTGGAGGGCGAGCCCGGTGATGATGTATTGCCCGAGTCCGCCGAGACCGATGTAGGCGGCGATCGTCACCGTTGCGACGACCTGCAGAGAGGCCGCGCGGATTCCCCCGACCAGGAGGGGCAGTCCCAACGGGACCTCGATGCGCCAGAGGATCTGCCATTCGGTCATCCCCATGGATCGCCCGGCGTCGATCACGCGCGCGTCGATCGCCTCGAAGCCCGTGTAGGCCCCCGCCAGAAGCGACGGGATCGCCAGCACGACAAACGTGATCACCGCGGCCTCAGGCTTGTGGACCACACCGAGCAGGAGAACCAGGAGGATCAGAAGCCCGAACGACGGGATCGCACGGGCGGCCCCAGATATCGCGACCGCAACCTCGCGACCCTTGCCGGTGTGACCGATGTACCACCCTGTCGGGATCGCGATGATCGCCGCGACGAGCACAGACAGGGCCGTATAGACGAGCTGCTGCAGCGTGGCTTCACCGATCGGGTTCGACCCGGGGGCGCCGTTGAAGATCCATGCGAATGCTTCGGCGAAGAGGTTCACACGCCCGCCCCCGCCGGAATCGCAGGGCTGCGGTGCAGCCTCGGCCGCCGCACGCGCCGGGTCCAGGGCAGGAGAAGCCTGCCCGCGAGAATGAGCAGGAGGTCGATCACGAGCGCCAGGAGCACGACAGCCACGACGCCGGAAAGCACTTCGGGGATGATGCGGCGCTGTAGTCCGTTGGTGAAAAGGTAGCCGAGGTTGGTGATGCCCACCAGGATGCCTACCGTCGCCAACGAGATCGTGCTGGCCGAAGTGACCCGGAGACCGGCGAGGATGACCGGGCCTGCGAGGGGGAACTCCACCGTCCAGAACCGGCGGAAGGATCCGAAGCCGACCGCGGTGGAGGCCTGCCGCACACCCGGATCGACCGAGTCGAGCCCGTCGGCGACCGAGCGCACGAGGATGGCGACGGCGTAGACCGTCAGAGCCACGATGAGGTTCGTGTCGCTGATGAACGAGTACCAGCCGGTCGCGGCTGGTACGAGGATCAACAGGGCGAGCGACGGGATGGTGTACAGCAGACCGGTGATCGTGATGACACCGCTGCGGATGAGGCGGTAGCGCCACGCCACCCATCCCACCGGCACCGAGATCACGAACCCGAGGACGAGCGCGAGTACGCTCTGGCGCAGATGGATGAGGATCAGCTCACCGATCAGTCCGAGGTTGTCACCGACCCAGTTCACGGCTCAGCGTTCCCCTCGGCGTAGCCGGTCGCATCCACCACGAGTGCGCCTTGCGTCCGGCCGTCGCTGTCTACGACGACGGTGCCATGGGCCGTCTCGCGCAGGTGAAGCGCACGTTTTCCTTTTTCTGCGCCGATGAAGTGCGACACGAAGTCGTTCGCCGGGTTCTCGATGATCTCACTCGGGCTGCCCACCTGCGCGATGCGGGCGCCCACCTCGAGGATCACGACCTGATCGCCCAGGAGGAACGCCTCATCGATGTCATGGGTGACGAACACGATGGTCTTCGCGACATCGCGCTGCAGGCGGAGCAGCTCTTGCTGCAGCTCTGCCCGGACGATCGGGTCGACCGCACCGAACGGCTCGTCCATCAGAAGAATGTTGGGATCAGCCGCGAGCCCCCGCGCCACCCCGACGCGCTGCTGCTGGCCGCCGGAGAGCTGGCTCGGGTAGCGTTCGGCCATTGACCGGTCGAGTCCGACCGTGTCCATGAGCTCGAGTGCTCGCGCACGAGCATCTTTGCGCTTCACCCCGTTCAGAATGGGGACCGTGGCGATGTTGTCTGCCACTGTGAAGTGCGGCATCAGCCCGGAGTTCTGCATCACGTAGCCGATGCTGCGTCGCAGGGCCACCGCTCCGCGCTGGGCGATGTCTTCGCCGTCGATCTCGATGACGCCGGCAGTGGCGTCGACCATCCGGTTGATCATCCGCAGCAATGTCGTCTTGCCGCATCCCGACGAGCCGACGAAGACGGTGGTCTTGTGGGACGGGATGACGAGGTCGAATTCCTGGACGGCGAGGGTGCCGTCGGGGAATTCTTTCGAAACGTTCCGGAATTCGATCATGGCGCCCGCAACGCCTCCCCGCGCCCGTGCATGACGTCTGCTCGGCCTGCGAGCGTGGGGACGAACTCACCCAGGGTCACTCGACGACCTCGACTTCTTTCCAGAACGCGACGTACCCCGAGAAGTCCTTCCCGACGCGCTCGATGCCGCTCGCGTAGGGAGTGGGGTAAGACCACGCCCGGTCCTTCAAGACGTCGTCACCGCTCGCGACCGAGTAGTACTGGCAGACACCCTTCCACGGGCAGGTGTAGGGAGTCGGCGACTCGACAAGCACGCCGTCGGCGACCGACGACGGCGGAAAGTACCAGTTTCCTTCGATCGAGATCAGGTCGTTCTTGTCTGCTTCGGCGATTACCGAGCCGTTCAGCACAGCCTTCATGGCACCTCCAGAGGGGGGTCACCGCGACGCGAGAGCGCCGCGAATCACCGGTCGTGCATCCACGCTAGCGGCCCCTGGCGACACTGGGGCCGGACGCGACGGACATTGCATCTCGGGGCGCGACGGTGTAGGGCGCCTCAGTACCAGATACTCAAACGAGGTGTGACGTGCCAGCCGAGCACTCGCGCAGCGGTGGCGGCATCCGTGGTTCGTACGCGCCCCGCAGCGGCGAGAGTGGCCAACGACACCCCGCCGAGAGACACCGCCGAGAGCTCTGCGATGCCCAGGGCGACCACCGTGGCGCCCTCGGGAGCGCGCTCGGAGGCCCAGTCCGTCACGACTCCGCGGCCGTCGTCGTCGACCTCGAGCAGCCAGCGCCCACCCGCGATTCCGATCGGATCATCGACCTCGAGCGCGAGGAGTCCTGCCGCTCCGAACGTGCGTGCACCGAGCACCTCCGGCACGTCGAGGATTCGGACGTACTGATGGTCGCGCACCGTCACAGTTGCGGCACGCTGATCGGAGATCATCCACAGCAGCGGCTCGTCGACGGCTCGTTCCTCGGCGCGCACCTCGGCCACGAGATCGAGTTCGATGAAGAAGCGCCAGAGGGATGCGTAGGCGTCGTCGGTCTCGGAGAGCAGGTAGGAGATGCGCACCGCGGACTTCGTGAAGTCCTCTTCGTTTTCCGACACCCGGTAGAGCGCGAGGCCGCGCGCGACCCCGCTCTCGTCGGTGTACTGGATGGCGCGGAGCTGACCCCCCTCTTTCGCGTCGGGCCGGGTGCCGGCGAACGTGTCCCAGTGTCCCGTCGGCACCGATATCTCGCCCGGCACGGTGGGCCGCACCCGCTCGTGCAGGTCGACCACGAGGGCGCGCAGCTGCTCGCGCGAAATGAAGTCGACCCGGCCGCCCGGCTCAGGGCCGATCCAGGCCGCGCGCTTCACATCGATGCGCCAGCTCGCGCTCGCCGCGGCCGGTGCGAAACCGTACCGGCCGTACAGCGTCGACTCACTGACGGTCAGCATGGCCATCGGCACCCCGAGGTCGGCAGCGATGCGCAGCTCGCCCTCCACCATCGCCCGCGCGATTCCTCTCCGACGGTGCGTCGGCGACACCGACACCGCGGTGATCGCGCAGGAAGGAATGACGCGCCCAC